>CAYRQC010000001.1:0-7314 GCA_964426265.1 uncultured Phycisphaerales bacterium
TCGTTGACCCGCTTCAGGAGCGCGCGGATCACGTCGCGCGCCACGAGATCGAGCCCGATGGTCGGCTCGTCGAGGAAGAGGAGCTCCGGCCCGTGGAGCAGGCTCGCCGCGAGGTCGGCGCGCATCCGCTGACCGAGCGAGAGCTTGCGCACCGGCGTGTGGAGGAACTCGTCGAGCGCCAGCAGCTCGCGCAGCCGGGCGAGCCGCGCCGCGCCCTGCGCGCGGTCGACCTCGTAGATCTGCAGCAGCAGATTGAACGACTCGATGACTGCGAGATCCCACCAGAGCTGCGTCCGCTGGCCGAAGACCACGCCGATCCGACGGACATACTGCTTGCGCTGCCGGTGCGGCGAGAGGCCGAGCGCGCTGATCTCACCGCCAGTCGGCGTGAGGATGCCGGTCAGCATCTTGATGGTCGTCGACTTGCCGGCGCCGTTGGGGCCGATGTAGCCGATCCGCTCGCCCGCCTCGATCGTGAAGCTCACGCCGTCGACCGCGCGCACCGTCTCGTAGTGGCGCGAGAAGAGGTCGCGCAGCGCGCCTCGCAGCCCTTCCCGCCGACGGAAGCGACGGAACTCCTTCACCAGGTTCTTGACGACGACTGCGGGCATGGCGCGGCGCGACTCGTTCTTCCAGCGGGGCGGAGGAGCTTAGCGGCTGGCGCCCCACTCTCCGCAGCGCCGGTTCTGCTTGCACCTGCGTGCGTGTGCCGAGAGACTCCCCGCCCACCATGAACCTCGCCGAACTCCTCTCCGCCGAAAACCTCGTCGCGCTGCTGACGCTCACCAGCCTCGAGATCGTCCTTGGCATCGACAACGTCGTCTTCATCGCGATCCTGTGCGGCAAGCTGCCGCCGGAGCGGCGCGAGCAAGCGCGCAAGGTCGGTCTCTCCCTCGCGATGATCACCCGCATCCTGCTGCTGCTCACGATCGGGTGGCTGGCCAGGCTCACCGCGCCGCTCTTCGCGGTGACGCTGCCGGCGGCCGTCGGGGCGTGGAGCCACGGCTTCTCCGGCCGCGACCTGATCCTGCTTGCCGGCGGCCTCTTCCTGCTCTGCAAGGCGACCCTCGAGATCCACCACAAGCTCGAAGGGGTCGAGGGGCACGGCCCGGGTGGCGGCCGCCAGGCGGGTTTCGGCGCCGTCCTCACGCAGATCATCCTGCTCGACATCGTCTTCTCGCTCGACTCGGTGATCACGGCGATCGGCATGGCGCGCCACATCGGCGTCATGATCACGGCGGTCGTCGTGTCGGTCGGCGTGATGCTCCTCTTCTCCGGGAAGATCGCCGAGTTCATCGAGCAGCGACCGACCCTCAAGATCCTGGCGCTCGCGTTCCTGCTGCTGATCGGCGTGACGCTGGTGATCGAAGGCTGCGGCGGCCACGTGGAGAAGGCGTATGTCTACTTCGCGATGGCCTTCTCGCTCGGCGTCGAGCTGGTGAATCTCAAGATGCACTCGAAGAGCAAGCCGCTGCACCTCAAGGACTCCCACCTGCCGCCCGGTTGAGCGGCGCCCCTCCGCGGCCGCGTGCAGCGCACCGCTCCCCGTCCACCCCGGTTCGTGAAAAGGAGTGATCGATGGCTCTCGGTTGGACTGCTCCCGGCGCCGCGCGCGGACTGATCGCCGTCGGTGCCGCGACCCTCTTCGGCTGGCTGCCGGCCGCCGATGACCTCGCGACCAAGATCAAGGCGAAGGAGCCGCTCGATCGGGTGGCGGCCGTCGATGCGATCCGGCGCGACGGCCACAAGGAGGCCGAGAAGCTGCTCCTCTCAGCGCTCGACGACCGCGACTGGGAGGTGATCGAGCACGCGGCGGTCACCCTCGGTGAGCGCGGCAGCGCGGCGTCGTTGGTGCCGCTCGGCAAGCTCGCGCTCGAGGGGCCGGTGCGGCGGGTGCGGCTCGCGGCGGCGCAGGCGATGGCCAAGCTCGACGCGAAGGCGGCCGCCGACCACCTCACCAAGGCGATCAAGGGCGCGACGCAGCAGCGCGCCTGCGAGGGGCTCGCCGTGATCGCCGACGCCGCGGGAGAGGCGGCGCGGACCGGGGTCGAGACGGGGCTCAGCTCGAAGGACGTGAACGCGCGCGCGACGGCGGCCTCGGGTCTCAATGCCTTCCCGGCCGCCGAACGCGCGGCCCGCCTCGTGACCTGCCTCGAGGAAGAGAATCTGGTGGTCGGCGCCGCGGCGCTCGAGGCGGTGCGCCGCCATCCCGACGCGGTGGTGCTGCCGACGTTGCTCTCGACCCTGGCGAAACGCGACCTGCCCGAGGTGTTCGAGCGGCGGGTCAGCAACGCGATCGAGGCGCTCTTCGCCGCGACCGCGAAGGAGGGGCGCGCCGCGCTCGCCACCCAGTTGCTCGACGCCGCGAAAGCGGCCACCACCGATGTCGCGGCGACGCGCTTCGCGCGCGTGGTCGGCCGCGTCGCCGCGAAACCTCCCGAGAAGATCGGCGAAGACCACGCGGCGGAGAAGCCCGAACCGCTGATGCCGGCGGCGGCCGCGTCTTCCTGGCTCGAGGGCGTCATCACGCGCGGCCAGGACGGGCCGGCGGCGGCGGCCGTCCATGCGCTCGGTCAGATCGCGAGCGACGCGGCGCTCGACAAGCTGAACTTCGTGGCGAGCGGCCACGGCAACGCGCGCGTCCGCAGCATCGCCATGCGCGACCTCGTCGCGCACGCGCCGCCGGCCTCCTACCTGGCGACCGCGAAGCGCCTGCTCGCCGACGCCGATGCGCAGGTGCGCGAGGACGCGGTCGTCGCACTCGGCCGGCCTGGCATGGACGGCGCGGTCGAGGCGTTGCTCCCGCTGCTGAAGGACGGCGACTGGCCGGTGGCGGTGGCCGCGGCGGTCTCGCTCGGCAAGACGCAGGATCCGGCGGCCTTCGAGCCGCTCTCGAAGCTCGCCGACAGCAAGGAGTGGAAGCTCGCCGGTGCCGCGCTGGTCGGCCTCGGCCACCTGAAGCTGAAGGCGGCGGTGGCGCGGCTGATCGCGGGGCTCGGCGAGAAGTCGCCGACGCTGAAGCTGACCGCGTTCGAGTTCCTGCGCCGCATGACGCGCGACAAGGTCGCCGGCAAGGAGAGCCTCTGGAAGAGCTGGTGGCAGAAGAACGAGCCGACCTTCCAGTTCCCCGAGCCGTCGGAAACGGCCAAGCAGCAGCAGAAGTACGGCTACGCGCCGAGTGCCTACGGCGTCTACGAGGACCTGGACCTGCTGGTCTTCCAGAGCCGCGGCGACCACATCGAGAAGCTGCTCGAGAAGCTCAAGATCGATCACCGGACGACGCGCGGCAACGAGGTGCCCGAGACGGGCGTCTCGCCGCTCGGGATCTACGTCGCGAACTGCACCGGCGAGTGCGCCCCGGAGGATCTCGAGCAGGTGCAATGGGTCGTGCACGTCGGGGGCTACCTCTTCTCGTCGTGCTGGGCGCTGACCTTCCACTCCTCGCTGGTGCGGCCCGGCTTCACGCGCCAGCTGACGACGCGCACCCAGGTCTTGGATCTCGTGACCGCCGAGCCGTGCCGCGAGAGCCCCTACCTCGCCGGCGTCTTCGACGGCATCTCGCGGCCCAAGTACGTCCTCGAAGGAGCGCACCTGATCGACGTCCTCGACCACGAGCGCGTCGAGGTGCTGATCGACAGCCCCGAGTGCGCCACTCGCTGGGGCGGCGGCAACCTCGCCGCGTGGTGGACCGTCGGCCACGGCCTGATCCTCGACTCGGTGAACCACTTCGACCTGCAGGGCTTCGATCGTGCACCGCAGATGAAAGAGCCGGCCGATCGCATGGCGTACGCGATCGACACCATGGGCCTCACCTACGCCGACCTGCGCGACGTCCCGCGCGGCGCCTGGCAGAGCCAGTCGAAGGCCGCCGAGGAGGTGCGCGATCTCTCGGCGTTCCGGTTCATCACCAACTTCGTGAGGCAGAAGCGGAAGACGGGGAGCTGATCGGGCTTGGAGCGGGACCTGGCTCCGACACGATCCTAGAACGGCAGGAGCTCCCCTTCGGTCGCGGTCTTGGCAGCGAAGAGCTGCTGCAGCCGCTCGGTCACCGGACCGCGGGCGCCGCTGCCGATCGTGCGGCCGTCGACCTCGATGACCGGTGTGAGCTCGCCGAGCGTGCCGGTGGTGAAGCACTCGTCCGCAGTCCAGATCTCGGTGAGGCTCAGGTTCTTCTCGTGGCAGGGCAGCGCGTTCGCGGCGCACAGCTCGATCACCAGGCCGCGCGTGATGCCGGGCAGGCAGGCGTCGGCGTGCGGCGTGAAGACAACGCCGCGACGGATCACGAAGACATTGGTGGCGTTGGTCTCGGAGACGAAGCCCTGGAGGTCGAGCATCAGCGCGTCGTCGGCGCCCGCGACGTTCGCCTCGATCTTGGCGAGGATGTTGTTGATCAGGTTGTTGTGGTGGATCTTCGAGTCGATACAGCTCGGCGGGTTGCGGCGGATCGCGGCGGTGACGAGCCGGAGGCCGCGCACGCCGTCGCTCGCCACGCCGCGCGTGTCGGCCCGCGGCTTCCACTCGGGCAGGACGATCAGGCACGGCCCGTACTGGTTGTTGCGCGGGTCCATGCCCGACGTGACCTTCTTGCCGCGCGTCAACGTCAGCCGGATGTGGACGCCGTCGCGCATGCCGTTTTTCTGCAGGCAGTCGAAGAGCGCCCGCTTGATCGCGGCGCGCGCGGGCGCGCCCGTGAAGGCCATCGCGTGGGCCGACGCGAGCAGGCGATCGAGGTGGCGGTCGAGCGCAAAGATCCGTCCGCCGTAGACGCGCAGACCCTCCCAGACCGCGTCGCCTCCCTGCACCGAGCTGTCGAAGACCGAGACCTTCGCCTGCTCGCGCGGCAGCAGCTCACCGCCGACGTGGATCCAGAGCGTCTCGTTGCGTGGATCGGGGAGCGCGGGCGTCATCGGCCGGCTCCCGGCCGCGCGCGGATCGCCTGCGCCAAGAGGCGGTCGTAGTAGGGCAGGCACTGCAAGACCAGCGGCCGCAGCTGCTCCGGGATCGGCGCGCTCTTCGGACGGTAGGGTTCGAAGCCGGTCGATTGCTGGACGTTCTGGTACCAGTGCGGCGCCCAGGCGCCGTCGAACGGCCGCGCGCCGCGCGGCCAAGAGAGCATCGCCGGATCCCACGCGAGCCCGACGCGCCGGCAGAGCTCAGCGAGTACCCCTTCCGGATCGAGCAGCGTCTCCTTCGCGTCGAGGATCACCGGCTCCTGACCGAGCCTGCGCAGCTCGTCCTCGAGCTCGCACTGTGCCTGGATCCCGACGTCGCGCAGCGTCGGATCGGGGAGCTGCTTGCTCAGCGTCACGACGACCTCGGCGGGATCGCGAACCAGCAACACGTTCACCGTCTGCCGCAGGAAGCTCCGATCGAGCGCGACCAGGTGATGCGCCATGTGCTTCTGGAAGAGCACCGGCCGATCGCACGGCCCGAGCACCACGTCGCGGACCACCTTCGAGCCGTCCACTTCCTGTGCGCGGAGTACCTCGTCACGACCGGGATGGTCGGCACCGCTGACGCGCAAGTAGTGCGCGTAGAGCGGCTCATCGACGACGCGTGTGTCGGCGCGCTCGGCGAAGGAGTAGAGGAGTGCCGTCGAGACGTTGCGCGGCCCCGACCAGAGACAGAGCCGCAGCACGTCACTGCGCGGCCCGTCCGGTCGGTGGAAGATCCCGGGAGGCGGCGGTGTCCGCGGCGCTGGCGACCGGTTCGGCCAGGTCGGTCCGCTCATTTGGGCAACGCAGTCAGACCGTGACCGAGCGGGGTTCGGCGAACAGTCCGTGGGCGCGCGTCAGGCAACGCGGGCAGCGGGTGCCGTCGGCCAGGAAGCTGCGCGGCTGGCCAAAGCAGCGTTCGATCAGCACCACATCGCGACAGACCGGACAGAAGGTCAGCTCGCGATCGGAGTCGGGCGCCTCGGCGGCGTAGACGTATTCGAGGCCGGCACGTTTGGCGGCGTCGAGGGCGCGCGCGGTGGCGATCGCGATCCGGCTCGATTGGTGAGAACGTGCGTGGAGTTGCTCCGCGCCGTGGCCGCCCTGATCGGAGTCATCGCTCCGCAGATGCCACGGAATCGCGCCGTCCACCGCTTTCAGCGAAAGCGCCAGCTCGAGCAGCTCCGCTTCGGAGTCATTGAAGCCCGGCTTCAGCAACGTCGTCACCTCGACCCAGACACCGGCGTGGCGCAGCGTGGAGAGGTGGTCGCGAAGCAGATGAGGAGCGGCACTGCCGTCCCGACGAGCGGTCAGCTCGTCGAACGAATCGATGCGAAGCACCACGGCGTCGAGCGCCGGCGCGAGAGTCGCGCACGCTTCTGCGCTCAGGTTGCCGGCGGTCCGCAGCGCCGAGCAGAAGCCGTGCTCACGCACGATCTCCAGGCCGTCCACCAGCGCCTGGAAGGTGACGACCGGTTCGCCGTACGCGAAGGCAATGGTTCGACAGCCGCCGCGCTCCGCCAGGTCGGGGAGAGCCATGAGTGGCCAGCGGGCGAACGAATCAGTCGATCGCGAAGCAGCGGTACCGCGCCTACCGAAGCCGACACAAAGGGCGCGACTCCCGGGAAAGACGTGGTAAAGGCCGAGCGCCTCGATCGGTCGCGACGCGACCCGAGCGAGGTGCAGTTCGGCGACCTCCGCCAGAAGCGCCTTCCGCACGATTGGGACTCCCTCGACACTGCTCTTCCGATTCCTGGGGCGATCGGATCTAGGCGGGCGCCGGGGAGCGAGTAACAGGCCTACTGCTGCGCGCCGCTCCCCCCGGGCTGGAGCTTGTCGATCTCCTTTGAATCGAACGGGAAGCCGTTCGTCTTGGCGAGATCGATCACCTCCAACCCCTTTGCCCGCATCTTCGAGACAAGGTCGGGAATCCCGTCGAGGTTCTTGCACGCCTTCTGCGCGTTGGCCAACGCTTTCTTGTAGTTCTCGACGGTCTGCCCCCGGTGCCCTTGCGCGATCTTCTCGGCAGCCGAGTCGAGGCTGCGCTGGATCTCGGCCAGGAACGACCTGGAGTAGGCCTCGGCACGGTGCAGCTCGTCACCGACCTCTTCGTTGACGTGCGCGATGTTCTTGGCGTTCGGGTTGTTCACCTGGAACGCCTTGCGCAGGGTGTACGCACGACCGTAGTGCTCGAGCTTGCTCTCGGCGGTCGCGATGACCTCGGTGTCCCACCAGACATCGGGACGCGGGAACGGGTCGCCCTCGTTGTAGCGGCGCTTCAGCGACTCGGCCCACGCCTTGACCGTCCCCTCGTTCGGGCCACCCGGGAAGCGCTTGAGGTAGTAGTTCAGCCGGTTCTCGACGAAGTAGCGCGCGGTGG
>CAYRQC010000002.1:0-4251 GCA_964426265.1 uncultured Phycisphaerales bacterium
GAACCCGGCACCCGCCGCGACCTCGACGATGTACCAGCTCTCACTCTTGCCTTCGCCGGTGACGGCGGCTTCCGACGGATGGAGCTGCACCGACAGCGGCTCTGCCGTGTCGAGCAGCTTGAGCAGCAGTGGAAAGCGGGAACGCCAGCGGGCCGCGTGGTTGGGCTCGGCGAGCGCAGCCGGAGTTCGCGCCAACAGCTCGTCGAGCGCGGCGCCCGTGTGGGGGCCGCCACGCACGTGCGAGACGTGCTCCTTCCGCGTCGACAGCAGCCACCATTCACCGACCGGCTCACCGTCGCGCGGTTCCGGTCGCGCCAGGCCGAGCAGCTCGTGCGCTCGCTGGCCACCCCACGGGCGGTGGAGCGGTTGCGGGATCAACACGAGCGGAGGCAGTGGATCGGGCGCCATGGGGGCGAGGAATATGCCAGACCGCGCGTTGCCGCGAGCGCCCGATTCGGTGGCAGTCGGAAACGAAGCGACCGGGAGTCGCCTCCCGGCCGCACTTCGATCGGACTCTGGTTGCGGAGGTCAGCGGCCGTCGCTGTCCGGTTTCTCGGTGGGCGGTGTGGTCTCGGGAGCGGTCTCCGGAGCAGTCGGCGGCACCGGTGCTGGCGGCGCTTGCGGCTCGACTGAGGGCGGTGAGCTCTTCGGCGGAAGCGGGGGCGGTGTATCGGCCGGCACGCTCGCCACCTGCTGCTGGCGGAGCGCCACGAGCTGCAGGTTGGCACGCTCGAGCAGCAACCCGACCGTGCGATCTTCCGGCAGCGCCTTCCAAGCTTGTTGCAACGCCACCATCGCGCGTTCGGGCTTCTTCGCGTCGAGCGCGATCCGTCCCTCCTCGCCGCGACAGCGCGCGACGAAACGGGCCGGCACGCCGAGCAGGCGTGCCATCTCGACCTCGACCAGCGCGCGCTCCATCTCACCGCCGGCGGCGAACGCGTTCGCCCGCACCAGATGGCAGAGGTCGGTCGAGTCGAGCAGCGGACCGACGTGCGGGACGCCGATCACCTCGATCCAGGCGCGCCCCTGTGCCGTGCTGCGCACGATGCAACGCGCGGTGAAGAAGGTGAACGGCCGCATGCCGATGATCGCGCGCTGCAGGTCGTCGTCCTTCCGCTCGACGTAGAAGAGCGGATGGTCGGTGCAGAACGCCGAGCGCTCGAAGATCGGCGTGTCGGCGGGCCACGCCGCGAAGTTGGCGTAGCTCGACGGCTCGAAGATCGTGAAGAACGGGTTGAAGAGGTTGCGCGGGCCGTGATAGAGCAGGTCGAGTTCGAAGGGCACGCGCCGATACGCCTCTGGAAAAGCGCGTACTTCGTCGAGTGTGATCACGAGCCGCTTCGTCTCGGCCGGCTCCTGCGCGTGAGCGAGCCCGGCGAACGACGCCAGGGCGCAAGCCGCCAGGAATGCCGCCGGCAACGCCGCTCCACTCCGGGTGCAGCTTCGCATGCTCATCTCCCTCTCCTTCATGCGCGTCACGTCGTGCGTTGCAGCTCTTCGAGCAGCCGCGCCATGACGAGGTCCAGGTCGACCTCTTCGACTTGCCCGCTCGCGATCGCCTGCTCGATCCGGCGCACGCGCTCCGTGCGCTTCATGGGCCGGTTCGGCAAGTGGAACAGCAAGTCGGAAAGAGGCGTTTCAACTCCGGTGGAGAGGTCCATGGCAGTGGTTTGTCCAAGGTGTCGATCATGGTGTGTGGCCTCCTTCTCGAAGCTGTGGAGGAGGATCGGCTCACGGACGCGAGTGGCTTGAGCCAGTGGACGCGGCGGCCGTTCGGGCCGCGGGGCCCGTGCGTCACTCGGAACTGTTTTCAGGGCTGGAAGCGGAGGCGCCGCACCCGCGAAGTGGTTCCGTAGTCGCGGCGGCCTTCCTCGATGAAGCCGGCCGGAAGCGGCGCCGCGGCGTCGGTCGGCTCCTCCCAAAGCAGCAGCGCCCCGCTGCGGAACCAGCCACCGCGGCCGCCCGCGGCCAGGCCGGCCACCAAGCGCGCGAGGTCATCACCGCTTCGCCCCATCGCGAACGGCGGATCGAGCGCCACGAAGTCGAACGGTGCAGCCGCGGGCGGCGGCGTCATCAGCAGCTCCGGCAGCCGGCCGGTGGAGAGCGTCGCCTCGGGCTCGTGCAGGTCGAGTCGCGCGAGGTTCTCGCGCAGGCAGCGGATGCCCTGCGGGCCCGCCTCGACGAAGGTCGCGTGGACGGCGCCGCGTGAGAGCGCCTCGATCCCGAACGAGCCCGAACCGGCGAAGAGATCGAGCCAGCGCGACCCCTCGAGTTCGGTCTGCAGCGAGTCAAACAGCGAGCGGCGGACCAGCGCCCGCACCGGCCGCGTCACCCGCCCTTCCGGGACGAGCAGCGCCCGCCCGCGAAGGCGGCCGGCGAGAATGCGCGGCGCGTGATCGGGGTCAGGACGGCGCATGCGGTAGAACGGCGCTTCGAGAAACGAGTCGTCGCGGAGAGGTGCTCATGTTTCAAGGGTCGATCGTCGCCCTGGTCACGCCGTTTCGCAACGGGCAGCTCGACCTCGCCGCTCTCGCCGCGCTGATCGAGCGGCAGGTCGCCGGCGGAACTTCCGCCCTCGTCGCGTGCGGAACGACGGGCGAGGCACCGACACTCTCGGAGCACGAGTACGCCGAGGTGGTTCGCTTCACGGTGGAACAAGCGCGCCGCCGCCTGCCGGTGATCGCCGGTACCGGCACCTACGACACCGCCGAGACGATTCGCCGAACGAAGGCGGCGGCGGCGGCGGGCTGCGACGGCGCCTTGGTCGTCACGCCCTACTACAACAAGCCGACCGTTCGCGGGTTGAAGGCCCACTTTCTCGCGGTTGCCGAGGCGTCGCCGATCCCCTTGATCCTCTACAACATCCCCAGCCGCACCGGCACGCGCATCCCGCCGGCGCTGATCGTCGAGCTGGCGCGCCATCCGCGGATCGTGGCGTTGAAGGACGCCACCGGCGTACCGGCCGACGGCATGGACGTGATCGAGGCGTCGCCGATCACCGTGCTCGCCGGCGACGATGCGCTGACGCTCGCCTGGATGGCGATGGGGGCGAAAGGGGTCGTCTCGGTGGCGGCCAACGTCGTGCCGGACGAGATGGCGGCGCTCACGCGCGAGGTCGCGCGCGGCGACTTGACCGCGGCGCGCCGCCGTCACTACTCGCTGCTGCCGCTGTTCCGCGCGCTCTTCGTGGAAACCAATCCGGTGCCAGTGAAGGCGGCGCTCGCGCTCGAAGGGATCGGGACCGGTGAGGTCCGGCTGCCGCTGGTCGAGGCGGAAGAGGCGACCAAGGTGGGGCTCCGGGGGGCCCTCGAACTGCTGCGAAGTCGGCATGCCGTTTCCGCCGATCGGTCCCATCAGTAGTTCGTTCGGCGGGCAGACCCGGAGCGGCGCTCCTCGATTGAAGCCGACATCTCCACGTTTCGCGTTGCGGTCAGAGGGAGCTGGTCCAGAGCTCCTGCGGCTGCGCGTCGGTGAGGTCGCCACGATCGGCCGCGATGCACTCAATCGCGCCCAGGTGGGACACAGCTCGATCGAGCCGTTCCATGCCCGCGTGCGCTGCGACGACTGGGGCGTCTGGATCGCGCCGTTGCCCGGCGGCACGGTGAAGGTCGCGGGGGAGGTCACCGATCGCGAGCAGATGATCCCGTTGGCGGGCAGCATCGAGATCGGGGCGCTCCGCTTCGAGCTGGTGACGATCGCCGCGCGGCCGCCGACGCGGTCACTCGCGCGCCGGATTCGCCACGCGGTCGATCGGGCGATCGGGTTGCTCTCGTCGCTGCTGCTCCACGCGCTCGCGCTCTGGCTGCTGCACCGGGTGGTGGTCGAGCCGGTCGCTGCGGAGCGGCCGCTCGCCCTCTTCTCGGATGTGATCAAGGCGCCCGACGACTCCTACGCCTCGCAGGAACGGGAGCAGCCGGTGACGCCCGAAGTGGTTCCGGAGGCGGAGCCCGATATCGAGCCGCTCGACGCGCTTCCGGTTCCCGACGCCGATCCCGATGCGATGAGCGCGGCCGATCCGGTTCCCGCCTACGACTTCGAGACCGGCACCGGCGCGCGCAGCCTCGATCCCGGCGCGCTGCGAAGCGGCACGGGGCTCGCTCCGATCGGCCGGCTGTCGCTCGACGGCCAGGGCGGCGTGAGCCAGGCGATCATCACGCGGCTGCAGGCGCTGCGCGGCTGCGGCGTCGACCTGGTCTTCGTGATCGACGCTACCAGCAGCATGAAGCAGTTCATCGCCGGCGCGCGGCAGGC
>CAYRQC010000003.1:0-5782 GCA_964426265.1 uncultured Phycisphaerales bacterium
CTACACGATGGCGTTCGTCGCCGGTCGCACCCTCGCCGAGGTGCTGAAGGCGCAGGGTGGACTGCCGCCGGATCGGGTGGTCGGAATCGTCCGGCAACTCCTCTCGGTACTCGAGTACGCGCACGCGCGCGGCGTCGTCCACCGCGACCTCAAGCCGTCGAACATCATGCTGGTGGACGAGGGCACGCCCGACGAGCAACTGAAGGTGCTCGACTTCGGGATCGCGAAGGTGCTGCAGAAGGAGGGGTTGCTCGAGGGGGCGCAGACGTTCGCGACACAGAACATGGTCGGGACGGCGCCATTCATGTCGCCCGAGCAGGTCCGTGGCCAGGAGATCGACGGCTCGAGCGACCTGTATGCGCTGGGTGTGATCATCTACGTGATGTGCTCCGGCAAGCTCCCCTTCGAGGGGACGACGGCGGAGGAGATCGCGACCGCGCGCCTCGTCGATCCGCCCTCGCCGTTGCCCGCGGACGCCGCGCCGCCGTGGCTCGAGGGCCTGGTGATGAAGCTGCTCGAGCGCGAGCGGCAGGCGCGACCCGATATCGCCGAGGTGCGTGTCTGGCTCGACACGCTCAACGCGACCCACCGACGCTGGATGCGACGCCTGTGGTGGGTCGGGGCGGCGGGGGTTGTCCTCCTCGCAGTGATGTTCGGGTACTCGCGGTGGGGTGGGGGCAGTGGTGAGGCGGCCAGGAGCGGCGGTGGTGGCGAACTTGGTGTCGGCGAGGCGGTCGTTCGTGGACCGCCGCCTGCGCCGCCACTGACGATCGAGTTCGACGTGGCGCTGCCGGCCACTCCGATCGCCACCGACCGCTTCGTCCTCGCGGGCCATGTTGCGCACGCGCAGGAGCTCGAGATCGGTGGGACGCGTGTCGAGCTCGCCGGCGACGGTGCCTTCACGCACCCCCTCGCACTCCGCGAAGGCGAAAACGCGATCGACGTGTGTGCGAAGGGGTTCGACGGCGCGGACAGCGCGACGCGCTCGCTGACGATCGTCGTCGACACACGCGCGCCGATCGTGCGGATCGAACGGTTGACGACCCAGGACGGCGCTGCGCTCGCGATGAGGTTGCCGACCGACGTCCTGTTGCGTGACGAGACGGCGCTGCGTCTGGCCGCGACGATCGACGAGGCGCATCCGGCGTCGGTCAGTGCCGCGCTCGATGGCAGCGAGCTGCCGAGCCTCTCCGTCGTGGCCGGCGCCTTCACCCTGCCGTTCGAGCTCGGTACGGGAGCGACGCATACGCTGGAAATCGTGGCGCTGGACGGCGGCGGGCTCCGCGGTTCGGCGACGCTGACGTTCGAGCGCGACACCTCGCCGCCGACGATCGCCTTCGTCGAGCCCGCCAACTCGGGAGACGGTGTGGCGACTCGTGAGCTGGCGATCTCGGTCGTCGTGACGGTCGCCGACGCCCACCGGACGGACGCTCCTCCGACGGCGGTGCTGCGTCGGACCGGAGGTCCCGAGACCGCCGTGCTTTTCGTCGCGGAGAGTGCCACGGACGCCAGCCAATCGCGATTCCGTGCGCATGTCGCGTTGACGAGCGAGGGGCGCGCGGAGCTCGTCGTCACCGCGGTCGACGTCGTGGGGGGCGCTGCGCACGCGATCCTGGCGTTCGAACGGTTGCCAGCGTTCGCCCTCTCGAACATCGTTCCAGCGTCGGGAGAGGAACTGGCGGCGGGCGTGACGTCCACGCCGATCACGGGCACGGCCAACGGCCCGCTCCGCTCAGTCTCGATCGCACGCAAGGGAGAGCCAAAGGCGACCGCCGCCGCGGTCACGGGCGACCACTTCAGCGCCGAGCTGGCGCTCGCGCCGGGTGGCAACGAGTTCGAGGTCGAGCTGGTCGCGGCGGACGACGCCCGCGCCACCATCCCCTACACGCTCGCGGTGGCCGCGCCCCGGCTGCCGGACGGCAGCTTCCAGTTGCCGGAGGGCGTCGGGCTCCATGCCTCCGGGTGGCCGATGCGCATCGAGCACGTCCCCACCGGGATCGTCTTCGTCCTCGTCCACGACGGCATCGTGCCGCCGCTCTACGTCAGCCGAACCGAGATCACCGGTGACGAGCTCGTCCGTTTCGCCTGTCTCGCGTCCAAGAGCGACGATCTCGATGCACTCGCCCGCGCCAACCCGTCCGACGAGCTGGTCTCCGCCGCAATTGCCGCGCGCAAGCGCGGCGCCCACCCGGCGACCGGAATGACGGCCGTGCAGGCCGATCGTTGGAGCGGGCAAGTTGCCGCAGGAGCACGGCTCCCGCTGGCGGCCGAGTGGCGCGTCTTCGTCGGACCGGGGCCGTTCCCGTGGGGTGTCGAGGCCGATCCGGCCCGCTGCTGCTGTCTGCTCCCCGCAGGGGGTGCCAGCACGACGTGGCCCGCACTTGCGAGCGCGACACAGGCGCGGGACCGCTCGCCACTCGACATCGTCGGGCTCGCCGGCAACGTGAGCGAGTGGTGTCGGGATGGCGGCGGCGGTTTCACGCTGCGCGGCGGCTCGTTCGAGAGCGACATCGAGAGCTGTTCGGCTGACTTCGTCCCGCTGCGCGTGCCCGAGAAGGGGATGCGCACCATCGGCTTCCGGATCGCGATCCCGCTCGGTGAATGAGCGGGCGGGACCGGGCCATTCGAGGAGTCCCATGAGACGCGCGCCACTTCTCTGCCTCTCGATCGTGGCGCTGGTCGCGGCCGCGGCGTGCCACAACGCGCCGCCGGTCGCCCGGCGGATCGCCGAGACCAGCCTGCTCCGGGCCAGCGAGACCTCGTGGTACCTCTTCGGCACGACTGCCGTCGAGCAGTGCGATGTCGGGGCTGATGGGGTGATCCGCACCCGAAAAGTCGCGGACGTCGAGCCCGGTCGCGGTCGGCCGGTCGTTTCGGCGTTCGATCCGCGCGGCGGGTATGGCGCGGTCGCCTATGAGCACGCCGTCGCCTGCGTCAGTTTTGTCGACGGGAAGGTGCGTTGGGCCGACGCCCCGTGGCCGTCGACGCCGCGCGACCTGTGCGTCTCGGGCGAGCAGATCGCGGTCGTTTCCGGCAACGCGCTCGGCGTCTTCCAACTGCCGAACCTCGAACGGGTCGGCGGTGACGCGACGAGCGGGTCGCCGCTCACCGACCTGACGCGGTGGCTCGAGCTCGCGTCGGTGTCGCAGCTCTGGTTCGTCGTGCCGCTCGAGGGGCAGAAGTTCACGGCGCTCGGTCACCAGCCGGCTGGCACATTCGGATCGGCGCGGACGGTACTCCTCGAGTTCGACCTGCAGAACCCGGCGCGCGACGCGATCACACAACGCACCGAAGTCGGCGACGTCTCGATCCTGGGCGACTGTGCCTACGACGGAGGCGGGCTGCTGATCGCCTCGATCCTGGAGCAGGTGCGGCGCACTCCGGGGGGCAGTCAGGAGTTCCTGCACACACTGCAGGTGGTTCGCGCCGATCCGGTGACTCATGCCCAACGCGTGCTCGTGCGCGCGGAACTCCACGATGCCCGCCAAGGTGTCGCACAGCTGGCGGTCGAACGCGACCGCATCGCGGTGGTCTTCAGTGACGGCGAAGTGCGGGTGTGGCGGTCGGGCGACGGTGGACGCGCGACGGATCTCTGGGGCGACCGCCTCGGGGCGGGCGTCTCGGTGGCGTTCCTTTCCGCCAATCGCCTCGTGATCTGTCGAGCGGACGGGTCGACGTCGGTGAAGCTGCTCGCAGAGTGACGCAAGGGCTCCGGGCGGCGCCGGGGGTTGTGGCGCAAGACGCCTGCGCCATGATCCGCGCTCACCATGGGGAAGAGCAGCTCACCGTTCCTGCGCGGCGGCAATTTGAGGGACAGCCTCGGCACGACGCTGAACGGGCTGCTCCAGATGGTGCCGCCCGACGAGCTGGCGGCGATCAAGCGGACAGTGCGCGAAGAGGGACTCGCGCGCGGCATCGTCTACGAGGATGACGACGGCAAACCGCAGCCGACGCCGATCCTGCTGCGGCCGCGGGTGCTCGGCGGGAACCAGCGCAACTACCTGCACCAGGTCTGCCGCGTCATGGAAGGGGCGTGGCTCAAGCTCTATCCGCTCTGGCGCGAAGTGCCGGAGGTGCGCAAGTACCTGCCGATGACGGCGCGCGAGGAGAAGTGGCTCGCGGAGCTCGGAGGGAAGCAGGCCGACGTCCTCTTCGGCCGCTGGGACGCGACCAGCGACTTCGGCAGCAAGGACTGGCTGAAGAGTACGCAGTTCTTCGAGTACAACCCGATCGGCGCCGGCGGCACCTATCTGGCACCGGCGACCGACGAGATCATCCTGAAGACGGTGGTGCCGGCGCTGCGCAAGCACGCGCCCACGCTGCTGCTCGAGATGAACGACGATCCGCGGCGCGTGATGGTCGAGGTCTTCGCCGACCATGCACGCTCGCTGAAGCTGCGGCGGTTCAACGTCGCGCTCTGCCAGTACAAGGGACTGCGCGGCGGCGTCGAGGAGTTCCCCGCCAACGTCGCCTTCTTCCGCGCGCTCGGCATCCACTGTTGGCACGTCGATCCGCGTGAGCTGCGCGTGAAGGACGGCGAGCTGCTCTACACCGAAGGCGGGCAGGACCACGGGATCGACGTCGTCTACCGCGACCACGAGATCAACGACCTCGCGGCGCAGGAGGAGGCGGGAGCCGACATGAGCGGCCTCCGGCACGCGCTGAAGACGGGGCGGTGCATCAGCTCGCTCGCCGGCGAGTTCGACCACAAGAGCGCGTTCCAGGTCTTCACCGAGGCGCGCTTCGATCGCCATTTCACGCGCGAGGAGCGGCGCGTGATCCGGGCGCACGTGCCGTGGACGCGGATCGTCGAGGAGTCGCGCACCCACGGCCCCGATGGCGACGAGATCGAGCTGCTGCCGTGGATGACGGCCCATCGCGAGGAGCTGTTGCTCAAGCCCAACCGCAGCTACGGCGGCACCGGAATCCTGCTCGGCCGCGACTGTTCGGAGCGCGCGTGGCAGCAGGCGCTCGATCGCGGCGTGAAGAATGCGGGCTCCTGGGTCGTGCAGGTCTACCGGACCGTCGCGGAGAAGGACTTCCCCGTGATCGACGAGGAGGGCAACGTCGGCCTCGCCGAGTACTTCACGGTGCTCGGCCTCTACGCGAGCGAGCAGCGGCTCGGCGTGCTCGGCCGGGGCTCGCGGCGGCGGGTGGTGAACGTCGCTCAGAAGGGCGGGCTGGTGTCGGTGCTGCGGTTGGTGTGAGCGGCAGGCTCTGCGGGACATGAACTCGTACATGGTGCGGAAAACGTCGGCGTAGGGTCCCCGGATCGGTACGTCGGCTCAACGGCGCTCCCGCTCGAACGAGTAGTCGTACTCGACCTTCGCCACTCGCGTGGTGTAGGCGCGATACCACTTCTCGCGACCGCCGCGTTGCGCCGCGAGATGGTCGCCGACCTGCTTCCACGCGCGGATGGCTTCGAGGCTCGACCAGTAGGAGACCGTGATTCCGAGGCCGTCGGCGCCGCGTGCGCTCTCGAGGCCGAGGAAGCCGGGCTGCCGCGAGCCGAGCTCTGCCATCGCCTCGGCCGTCTGCGCGTAGCCGTCGTCACCATCCATCCGCAGCGACGTGAAGATCACGGCGTAGTAGGGCGGTGTCGGAGTTTTCGCGAGCTGACTCATCGGCGTGGCTCCAGCCTTGACGGGGGCTGGTGGATCGTACGTGTCCTTCCGGCAAGCATGTCTGACTCGCGCCGCCGGCCTCCGTAGCCTCGGTCGCTCCTCGCAACCGCACACAGGAGCCGCCGCCGATGTCGCCACGACTCGCGTCCACGCCGCCG
>CAYRQC010000004.1:0-3260 GCA_964426265.1 uncultured Phycisphaerales bacterium
CAACAAGGCGAAGAAGGGCAAGGAGCAGCTCGCCGGTGAGCCCGACAAGGCGTTCGCCGAGGCCGACGTGGTGAGCGAGACCGAGGTCGGCTGCTCGATCATCACCCACTGCTGCCTCGAGTCGCACGGCTCGGTCGTCGAGGTCACCACCGGCAGCGACGGCAAGGTCGCCGCGACGGCGTGGAGCTCGTCGCAGGCGGTGTCGGGAGTCGGCGGCGAGTTCGCACGGGCGCTCGGCATCGACGGGTCGCAGATCCACGTGATCTGCCAGCACATGGGCGGCGGATTCGGCTCGAAGTTCGGCGCCGACCTCTGGGGCGCGCTGGCGGCGCGGCTGTCGCAGAAGACCGGACGGCCGGTGAAGGTGATGCTCGAACGCGACATGGAGATCGCGCTCGCCGGTTCGCGGCCGTCGGCCTTCGCGACCATGCGGGTCGGCGTCAAGGACGACGGCTCGATCATCGCCTTCGAGTCGAGCGCGTGGGGCAGCGGCGGCAACAACGGCGGCGTCGGCGCGCCGAGCCTCCCCTACGTCTTCATCGAGATCCCCCACCGCAAGACGAAGACGACGCCGATCTTCACCAACACCGGCGGCCAGCGCGCGTGGCGTGCGCCCGACCATCCGCAGATGTGCTTGCTCACGATGGCGGCGCTCTCCGACGCGGCCGCGGCGCTCGGAATGGACGAGCTCGAGTTCTTCACCAAGAACCTCGGCCTGACCCAGAAGGCGGACGTCTACGCCGAGGAGCTGGCGATCGCCGCCGAGCTGATCGGGTGGAAGAGCAAGTGGAAGGGGCGCGGCGAGCAGACCGGCGTGCTGCGGCGCGGGCTCGGCCTCGCGATCCACACCTGGGGCGGCTCGCCCAACGACAGCAACGCGCAGTGCACGCTCTTCCCCGACGGCGCGGTCGAGATTCGTTGCGGAACGCAGGACCTCGGCGTCGGTGCGCGCACGGTGATCGGCATCGTCGCGGCCGAGACGTTCGGGCTGCCGCTCGCGCAGATCAAGGTGCTGATCGGCGACAACAGCTATCCGCCGGCTGGCGGCTCGGGCGGCTCGACGACGACCGGCGGCATCAGCTCGGCGACGCGTGATGCCTGCATCAAGGCGGTGAACCAGCTCTTCGCGGCGGTCGCGCCCGAGCTCAATGCCGCGCCGGAGAAGTTGGTCGCCAAGAACGGGATGGTCGCAGTCGCCGGCAGCACGGCGGGCGGGCTCCCGTTTGCGGATGCCTGCCGACGGCTCGGCGTGCAGCCGCTGGTGACGATGGGGTCCACCCAGCAGTCGCTCGCCAGCTCGCGAGTGGGTGGCGTGCAGATGGCCGAGGTCGAGGTCGACACCGAGACCGGCATCGCGCGCGTGCTCAAGATGGTCGCGGTGCAGGACTGCGGCCGGATCATCAACCTGCTCGGCGCCGAGAGCCAGGTGCGCGGCGCGATGATCATGGGGGTCTGCGCGGCGCTCTACGAAGAGCGGATCATGGACCCGGTCACCGGCACGCTGCTGAACCCCGACATGGAGTTCTACAAGCTCGCCGGCATCGCCGACGTGGGCGAGCTGGTGGTCCACATGATGGAGACGCCGGAGCACTTGAGCCGCGGCGTCATCGGCATCGGCGAGCCGCCGGCGATCTCGCCGATGGCGGCGATCAGCAACGCGGTGGCGAACGCGATCGGCGCGCGCGTGAAGCGCTGCCCGATGACGCCCGACCGCGTGCTCGCAGCGATGAAGGCGTGAGGCGGAGACCGCGATGAACCAATTCGAGTACGCGCGTCCGAAGAGTGTCGAGGAAGCGATCGCCCTGCTCGGCGCAACGCCGGGTGAGGCCGTCGCGCTCGCCGGTGGCACCGACCTGCTGAGCTTGATGAAGGACTTCGTCGTCGAGCCCAAGCGCCTGGTGTCGCTGATGGGGATCGCGGAGCTCAAGGAGTCGGGCGAGCCGGGTGGGCAGCTCACGCTTGGCGCCACCGCGACGCTCGACGAGCTCTTCACCACGACGGGCGCCGACGGTTGGCGCGCCAAGTGGACCGCCCTCTGGCAGGCCGCCGCCGGCATCAAGAGCCCGCAACTGCGCAACATGGGCACGCTCGGGGGCGAGCTGCTGCAACGGCCGCGCTGCTGGTACTTCCGCCACGGCCACGGGCTGCTCGCGCAGAAAGAGGGCATGTCCATGGTGGTCGCCGGCGACCATCGCTACCACGCGGTCTTCGGGAACAGTGGCGCGGCGAAGTTCGTCAGCCCGTCGAGCCTCGCGCCGGCGCTGATCGCGCTCGAAGCGATCGCGAACCTGGTCGGGCCGAAGGGCAAGCGCGCGCTCCCCGTGCGCGATCTCTACCGCACTCCCGAGGCCGACGGCGAGAGCGAGTTCACGCTGCAACCCGGCGAGCTGCTGCGCTCGATCACGATCCCTGCGCCGTGGCAGAAGAGCGCCACCTATGAAGTGCGGCCGCGCCAAGGGCTCGATTGGCCGCTCGCCACCGCGTCGGTGGCGCTCGAGCTGGACGGCAACAAGGTGAAACGCGCGAACCTCGTGCTCGGCCACGTTGCGCCGCGACCGTGGGTCGCCGAGGCGGCGGCGAAGGGACTGATCGGGAAGGTGCTCGACAAGGCGGCGATTGCCGCGGCTGCCGACGCCGCCATCGCCGACGCCACACCGCTACCGAAGAACGCCTACAAGGTCGAGCTGGCCAAGGTCGCCGTCCGCCGCGCGCTCGCTGCGGCGGGTGGCGTCAAGTGAGGAGCTTCCCATGAGCTTCGCGAACCTGCGCGCCGCCGCCGGCCACCGCCTCTGCCGCCAGCTGCGCTGCAAGGAGATGTACTACACGTCGCAGGAGCAGACCGAGCGCGCGCGGGCCCACCCGCAGCAGGCGTTCGAGAACAAGATCTTCTGGTGCCTCAAGACCTTCACCGCGATGGGCCCCGAGAACGAGCCGTGCGGGGCCGACGAGTGCCCGCCGACGCGGGAGTGCTACGAGGCGTAGGAGCCGGAGCAGCCGCGTCGCTGCTCGACGCCACTCGTCGCCACTACGCGGCGCCCGCTACTCGACGTCGATCGTGATGAGGTTGGAGAGGCCACCGCCGCGCCCCTGCACGACGAGCGCCTGCGCGTAGATCGTGAGCGGCGCCGGAAACGTCGGATCGAAGTCGACGTCGACGACACCGGGCGTCGGCGGCCAGTCGAAGAGCTCCCACGCCTGCGTGAGATCGATGAACAGCAGGCCGTCGGGCCGCAGATAGAACTGGCCCTTGCCGACGCCCG
>CAYRQC010000005.1:0-2557 GCA_964426265.1 uncultured Phycisphaerales bacterium
GCCGCCGCGATCGACCTCGAGGACCGTCTCGCCCGGCCGAAACTCCTTCACGTTCGAGCTCAGCAGCAGCTCGATCCGCTTCGCCGCGACCGCCTCGTCGAGCTTCCGCTGGTTGTCCTTGAAGACCCGTGCCAGCTCGCCACCGCGATAGGAGAGGACGACGCGATTCTTCTCGGCGAGCGTCAGCGCCGCCTCGACCGCGCTGTTGCCGCCGCCCACGACGACGATCGACTCACCCTGGTACTTCCGCGGCGAGTAGAGCCGGTGATAGACGTGGCCGAGATCCTCGCCGGGGACACCGAGCTTGCGCGGGTTGCCACGTTGGCCGGTCGCGAGCACGATCTTCTTCGCGCGGTAGGTCGCCTTCGCGGTCGTCGCCACGAAGAGGCCGCCCTGCTTCTCGAGCTTGGTGAGCGCCTCCTCCTTGCGCACGTCGAGCTGGTGGTCGCGCACGATCTGGTGCCAACGGGCGACCAGCTCCTCTTTCTGCGCGCCGTCGAGCCAGAGCTTGCCCTTGGGCGGCGTCGCGTCGGGCTCGGCGTAGACCCACTTGCCTTCGGGGAAGTTGTCGATCGTGCTGGCGATCTTGTCCTTCTCGAGGACGAGGCAACGCCACCCTTTGTCCTTGGCGGCGAGCGCGGCGTTGAGGCCGGCCGCGCCCGCGCCGACGATCAGCACGTCGAGCAGCTCGCCCGTCGCCGGCGACTGCATCTCCGGCAGCGACGAAAGGTAGTCAATCACCTCGACGCCTTGCGCCATCGCGAGCTTGATCACCGGCGCCCCCGCGAGGTCGCCGATGATGTGCAGCCCCTTCACGTTCGACTCGTTGCCCTTGCCGATCACCGGACGGCGCGCGTCGCCATTCCCGCTCTCGAGGATGGTCTGGATCGAGTCGCGCAGCCGCTTCGGCGTGAGCCGGGCGTACCACGAGGAGGCGGTCTCGAGCTTCGCGGTGGTGGTGGCAGTCGTCACGGAGAGGGTTCCTCGGGATTCGAAGCGAAGCAGGGGCGGAGGCAAATGCGAAGGCGATTCAGCCGCGACCGCGGCTTACGTCCGTGACGAGCGAAGTGCGCGCGCCGACTCACTCTCAACCGCGCCGTCCAGCGCTGTGCCGCAGCTGACGCACGCGCGTGCAGTTGGATGGTTGGCGCCGCCACACTGGCCGCACGCGACCGGAGCATGCGTCGTCGGGATCTTCGCGAGCCCGCCCGGCACGCCGTGCGGCAGCGCCGACAGGTCACCGCGCGGACAGCGCAGCACCGCGACGATCGCCCCCACGTTGAACGCCAACCCGGCGAGCAACCACGGCACCGGCGCCAGCCCCTTGCCGAGCGCAACGTAGGAGCAGATCGCGCCACCCACGAGGCCCACCACGACGTAGCAGCCAAACCACATCCAGCCGCTGAAGAGGGAGCCTTGCGCGACGGTGTCCGGACGGCTCGCGCCCGTGGCGTTGGCGTCCCGACGCTCGACGTCCGCGCCGCCTCCGTTGGCGACCGCGCCTTCATCAAACAGGGCGCCGCGCGCCTGGAGCTTGGTGAAGAGCTCGTCCTTGTGGTCCTTCCAGTAGTCACCGCATCCCGCCGAGCAGACGGTCACCGTTCGGCCGCGATAGATCTCGTGGATGGCGTCGGCATCGACTGCCCCACCACACGCGATGCAGGGCTCTTGATCGAGGCGCGCCGGAGCGGCGGGACTTGGTGACGCGGTGGCAGCGACGACCCGCGCGTTACCAGGCACCGCGATGCAAGTCCAAAACGCGAGCACGGCCGCCGCACGGGCCAGCGAGCGCACGACGCAGCACACTTGTCGGTTCGGCATGCCACTCTCCTACGCGATCGGCGTCCCAACGGATGGAGTGCCGGTGCTCGCTTCGCCGATGCCTCTTGCTCAAGCCCGCACGGGGAGCCCCGCCGCGCTCCTCGCGTGGCGCCCTTCGATGCAGCTCGGGTCGACAGAGTTTCCGCCGGGCCAGCGGGCGAATGCAACCAATCTCTGCGGCTATCGTCTCGCGACTGAAGCCGCCGCCGATCAAGGCCCGCCGACACGACCAGTGAAGCAGATGAAGCACCAGCAGGGGAGCGTCAGCAAGGAAGCAGCGCTGCGGAACGACTAGTTCGCCCGCGACAACCCAACCGCCCGATCAGGAGATCCCCGTGAAGCATGCTGCACCATTCACCGGCGTCCGCGTCGCGTTCGCGGGTTTGACGCTGGTCGTGCTCTTCCCGACGCTCTTGGTGGCGCAGAACGAGCCACCGGCGCCGGTGACACCACCCGCATCTCCGCCGCCGACTCTACCCACAGCTCCGCAAGCAGCGCCCGCCGCCGAGCCCGCGAAGCCGGCGCGCGCGACGCCGACCCTCGAGACGCTCCTGATCGGCGCCGACGAGATCCCGAAGGACTGGGTGCTCGACCAGGAGCTGGCGTGCGGCTCGCCGATCGCGACCAAGCTGTGGGAGGGCAGCGCCCTCGACGCCACCGCCGGCACGCCCAAACGCAAGGAGTTCCAGACGCTCAGCGGCCCGTCGGGACGCGGCTCGCTGCTCTACTTCGAGTT
>CAYRQC010000006.1:0-3640 GCA_964426265.1 uncultured Phycisphaerales bacterium
CTGCCACCGCCGCCGCGGCCGGCGACGCAGTCGGTGGAGCTCGAGCTGCGCAAGGACATGGTCGGTGTCATCAAGATCCGCGTCTTCGACGGCGCGGCGCTGCCGCGGTTTGCGGCAGCCATCGACGAGTGCACCAAGAAGGGCGCCAAGGGGATCGCCATCGATCTGCGCGGCAACGAAGGGATCCTGGCGCCGGGTTCCACCCAGCGCATCTCGAGCGCGCTGCTCAGCCGCCTCCTGCCGGTCGCGAACGAGAAGGTGGTGATCGGGAATGCCGTGCAGCGGATGCCCGACAAGTTCGACGGCGACAAGTCGCAGCAGGTCGTGATCGAGCGGATGCCGGGTGCCACCGCGTTTCCCGGCAAGATCGCGTTGTTGACCGACGCCTGGACGGGCGGCGAGGCGGAGTGGTTCACGCTCGGCTTCCAGCTCGCGAAGATCGGCTTGGTGATCGGCCGTTCGACTGCGGGCAGCGTGACGGCACCGAAGGAGTTCGAGGCGAAGTTCCAGTCGCTGACGCCGAGCAAGATCGACGTCAGCTTCCCGATCGCCGTCGTCGTCCGCCCCGACGGTGGTGCGCTCCAGACCACCGGGATCTCGCCGCAAATCGAAGTCGATCCCAACCCGGCCGACCTCGCCGCCGGCCGCGACACGGTGCTGGAGCACGCGGCCACACTGCTCCTGAAGCAACCAGGCTCTTGAAGCAACCAGGAACTGCAGCGATCAGTTGCGAATCGTGATGGTCTCGCTGGTCGCGTCGCCGTAGCCCGGCGGCGGCACGAAGTAGGCGCTCGCGGTGCCGTCCTTGAAACGGGCGGGAGCCGAGAAGGCGCCGTCCGCCAGCTTCAGCGTCACGTCGGTGAGCCCCCCCTTGCCGCCCTTTTGCTCGCCCATCGTCACGATGACGATGCCGCCGGCGACCGGCTTGCCGTCGCTCGTCACGACGCGGCCGCGCACCGTGCCATCGACGGCCTCGAACTTCTCGATGCGGGTCGCCTTTCCGGTCGCGACGCTCACTCCCGCGCCACCGAGATTCTCGAAACGGTGGCCGTGCGGATCGGTCGGATCGACGATGTTCGCCGCCAGGCTCACTTCGTTCTGGACCTGCGCGAAGCGCCGCACATCGACGTCACTGCGCCAGCCCACGCGCGCCGCGCCGACGTACTCGAGCATCACACCGACCTTGATCGTCTCGTTGGCGGCAAGATCGACCCAGCGGTGCTCCAGATAGGTGCGATAGAGCGGATTGGTCTGCTGCACATCGAGGTAGACGCGCGTGGCGCGCGGATAGGGGTTCCCGACGGCGATCTCGGTGAGCCGCCGCTCCGCCGGTGAGGCGGTGGGAGAGATGAAGCGGTCGTAGTTCGACTGCGCGACGTTGTTGAGCTCGGTCATCTCGGCCACCACCGGCACGCCCGGCCGGAGATAGAGCGGGATGCGGACGATGATGCAGAAGTGGCCGGCCGCCGGCGGGTTCCAGTTGGTCTGGAACTCGACGGTGGCACCCGGCGCGATCGAGCGCCGGTCACTGCCCAGGAACGTCTCGGGCGTGCCGCCGACGTTGTAATCCTTGACGTAGAAGTTGACGGTCACGTCAGGAGCATCGAGCGTCCCGTTGTTCTTGACCTTGGCCACGACGTCATTGTTGTGCGACTGCCACGGCACGTTGAACCACGCCGGGTCAGTGGCATTGCGGGTGTTGCGAACCTCGATCGCCGGTGTCTGCCACGGCGGCGCGCCCCAAGGCTGGATCGACGGATCGGGCTTGCCGTTGACGCCATAGCGGACGTGCAGGTCGGCCTTGCTGCCGTCGATGCCATTGACGTCGACGTCGAAGTCGACCGGGTAGACCGGATCGGTGTTGTCGGTCTCGCGATAGTCCTGGCCGTTGGCAAGGACCGGGCCGTCGCCATCGGTGTCGCTGGACAGCAGTAGGAGTCCGGGCCGGGTGATCGGTGCCACATAGGAGCCCGAGACGACGTCGGTGCCGAGCACGCGATCGTTGTTCGGCAGCTCGCGATCGGCGATCCGCGCCGCATCATCGCTCCGATACTCGAAGTAGTAGTTCCACCCGTCCGTGAGCCGGACCTCCGCGCCGACGAAGCGACCGGCCGGCGGGGCACCCGCCGAGACCGGGGCGATCGTCACCATCTGGTCGACCGGCGTGCCAAGCGAAGCGAAGTCGAACGGCACCACCCATGCGGGATCGACCCACCCGAGGCGCAGCTTGTGCGCCAGCGACAGCTCCGGGAAGGCGCCATCGGCGTCCATCAGGTCCCATGCACCGACGTTGCGCGTCCCGACGGTCGGCGCGTACTGATCGCTCATGCCGAGGTTGTGGCCGAACTCGTGCGACGCGGTCTCCCAAATGGCGCGCGCGTCGCGAACATCCCAATCGTGAGGCATCTGGATCACGCCGAGCGTGAGCGTGCCTTCGGCCGTCACCCAACCACCCCATTCGCCAATCGACGCGGTCGGCCAGGCGAACTTGTCGTCGGGTCGGGTGGCTCCGATCACACTCTGGGAGACGACGAGGATGGTGTCGAAGTTGTTGTAGTCGACCGCCGTATCGGCGGCCGTGATGGCGGCCTGGATGTGCGCACCGAAACCGGCGGCGCCACCATCGGTCGCCCAGTCGCCGGCCATTGCGAAGGGGCCGAAGAACTGGGCGGTGACGTCGAAGAGCCCGCGCGCGGCTTCCTGGTAGTAGCGACGCAGGCTGAAGTCGACTCCGCCCACGTTGATCCCGTTGATGAGCGCGTCCCGCCAGTGGTCGCGCAGTGCGTCGAACACACCGGGCGTCGTCGAGTAGCGCTGCTCGCTGGTATCCACGAAGAGCACCGCGATGCGCCGCGTGCCGAGCGCCGGATGGAGGTTCACGTTTTGCGGTCCAGCTCCGCCGCCGCCCCATGCCGAGCCAGCACGTAGCTCGTCGATGCCGTGTACGACCAGGGATGGCCCGTGCCGCACATGCGCTGCCTGTGCCGTGACCTTGAAGGGCTCCTTGTCGACGACATCGCCGGTCGCACGATTGCGCGCGACGAGTGTGTAGGCGCCCGGCGCATACCCGGCGATGAGGATGATGTCGGGTCGCTTCTCGCTGAAGGTCTGGTCCTTCGACTCCGACACCACGCCGCCCTGCGGGCCCTCTGCAACCAGGAACTCGAACTCTTCGAGCTTCTTCCCGCCCTGGAGCTGCACGGGCACCCGCACGTAGGAGCCGACGTAGAGCGGCTCCGGGAGCGCGCCGAGATCCGCGTCGCGTTGACTACCGCCGGAGCCCCCCGATCCGCGGCACGCCGCGAGCGCGCCGATCGCGGCGAGCGTCACGCTCC
Source organism: uncultured Phycisphaerales bacterium (assembly GCA_964426265.1). Lineage (GTDB taxonomy): Bacteria > Planctomycetota > B15-G4 > B15-G4 > SIAN01 > SIAN01. The sequence goes on from CAYRQC010000006.1 coordinate 3,336, forward strand.
CGGCAACCATGGCGAGACGCCAACCAACCAGGGATGACTGATGACTCTGCTTCATCGAACTCGCTCCATTTCGCCTGGGCGGACGGACGCTGAATGGATGCAGCGACATTGGCGAAATGGCGTCACATCGGTACGCGATCGACCACGCGCAGTATGAAGACCGACGGGGCAAGCTCAGCGTCTGCAGCGAGCGCAAGTTGCAGCGGAAGCCGGCACGCGTGGGCCGCGCTCGCCGGATCAGGAGCGAGTCAGGACCAGATCAAGACCGGATCAGAAGTGGATGCGACCCGTGAAGCTGACGTCCG
>CAYRQC010000007.1:0-4850 GCA_964426265.1 uncultured Phycisphaerales bacterium
TCGCGGTCGCGCACCTCGCCGACCATCATCACGTCGGGATCCTGACGCAGGAACGACCGCAGCCCGGTCGCGAAAGTCAGCCCCTTCTTGTCGTTCACCTGGACCTGCGAGATTCCCTCGATGTTGTATTCGATCGGGTCCTCGATGGTCAGGATGTTGAGCTTCTTGCTGTCCATCCGCGCCAGCGAGCCGTAGAGCGTCGTCGTCTTGCCGGAGCCGGTCGGGCCGGTGAGGAAGATCATCCCGTGGGTGTAGCCGAGGTACTTGGTGATGATCTTGAGGTGGTCCTCGTCGAGCCCGATCTCCTCGAGCTTCAAGACGCGCGCCGTCTTGTCGAGCAACCGCATGACGATGCGCTCGCCGTAGCTGGTCGGGACCGAGGAGATGCGGACGTCGACGTCGCCCTGGCCGACGCGCAGGGTCGCGCGGCCGTCCTGCGGGAGGCGGCGCTCGGCGATGTCCATCTTCCCCATGACCTTGATGCGGCTGACGATCGCGTCGTGCACCTTCTTGGGCGCCGACTCCATGTCGTAGAGGATGCCGTCGATGCGATAGCGGATCTGGACGCGGTCGACGTAGGGCTGGATGTGGATGTCCGAGGCGCGCATCTTCAGCGCCTGGAACAGCACCATGTTCACCAGCTTGATGATCGGCGCCTTGTGGGCGACGTCGAGCAGGTCCTCGCCTTCCTCGATCTCGGCCGAGAGCGAGACGATGTCCTCGTCTTCCAGGTGGTCGAGCGCGTCGTCGACCAGGTCGCCCTTGTGCTTGTAGGAGCGGTTGATGAGCGAGGTGATCTCGGCACGCGGCGCCAACACCGGCTCGACGTCGACGCCGACCAGCGCCGCGAGATCGTCCATCGGGTGGACGTCCATCGGCGTGCAGGTCGCGACCTGGAGCGTGCCGTTGTCGCTGCCGACGGCGACCAGGTTGTAGCTGCGTGCGAACTGCACCGGCACGCGCTTCATGAAGTCGGGCGGCACCACCTCGACCCGCAGCTCCGGCCGAAATTCGTAGCCGAGGTACTCGCCGAAGAGGCGCAGCATCGCCGTCTCGTCGAGGTAACCCTTCTGGAGCAGGATCTTGTCGAGCCCCTGCCCGGTCTCGCGCTGGAGACGCAGGCAATCATCGACGCGCTCCGAGTCGAGGCCGCCGACGCGTTTCAGGAGCTCCGGCAGGGTCGCGGGCATCGGGCTCAGCGCTCCGGGTTGGTCAACGCATCGGAGGCGGGGGACGCCGGCCGATCGGCGACGCTCGCGTAGGCGGGCATCTCGAAGTAGCGCTCGAGCATCGCCTCGCTGACCTTCTGGATCTCGGGGTCGTCGTTGGAGAAGAAGCGGTTCAGCATCTCGACCTTGCCGCCGAGCTTCTGCGCCTCGAGCTTGTGCTTCTGCGTGAGGTCGTCGAGCGTCGCGAAGTCGTCGGCGATGATGTGCGGCGTCAGGAAGAAGTAGAGGTTGGTCTTCTTCGAGGTGTCGTTCGAGTTGCGGAACAGGAACCCGATCAGCGGCAGGTCGCCGAGCAGCGGGATCTTGTCCTCCTGGCGGCGCTGGTCATCGGTGATCACACCGCCGAAGACCATCGTGTGGCCGTCGGGGATCGTCACGCTGGTCTGGATCTCGCGCGTCAGCGACGGCGGTGGCACCGACGGATCGGACGAGGTGCCCGAGAAGGACGACACCTTGAGGTTGATGTTGAGGCGCAGGTAGCCGCCCGCGCTGATCGTCGGCGAGATCTTGAGCGTGATGCCCGCGTCCTTGTCGCCGCCGTAGCTCGTCGAGTCGGAGTTCTGGCCCTGGTTGGTCTGCGTGAAGGGCACCGAGTCTTGCGCGGTGACGGTCGCCTCCTCGTTGTCGTTCGTGAGGACCGACGGCAGCGAGAGGATGTTCGCGTCATTCTTGGTCGCGACCGCCTGCAGCACGAACGGCAGCGCGAAGTCGGTCGGGTCGAAGATGCCGCCGGTGAGCCCCTTGTTCAGAGGATCGGTCAGGGCGCGGGAGTCGGGGAAGCCGTCGCCATCGGTGTCGACCAGCGTCGTGATGCCGAAGCTGGTGATGCCGAACCCGGTCTTGCTGGTGGCATCGGTCTTCACGCCGGCGAGCTCGACGCCGAGGATCTCGTTCAGCGAGTCGGTGATCTCGATCAGCGCCGCCTGGATCAGCACCTGGTGCGGCCGGATGTCGAGCTTCTTCATGATCTCGAGTAGCTGCGCGTAGCGCGTCTTGCTCGCCGTGATCACCAGGGAGTTGGTGTCGGCCGCCGCGACGATGACCACCGGCTGCTCGCCGGAAGAGCCGCTCGAGCCCGGTGTGCCACCCGGCGTACCGCCTGGGGTGCCGCCCGGCCCGCCGCCGCGCCCTCCGCTGCTGCCGCCACGGCGGTTGTCACCTTGGACCACCGAGGTCAGCACCTCCGCGAGGTCCTCCGCCTTGGCGTTGCGCAATCGGTAGACGTGGGTGTCGCCACGCGGGTCGACCTCGATGTCGAGCTGGTCGATCCAGCCGAGGACCTTCTCCATCGTCTTCTGGCCGGCCGTGATGTAGAGCGTGTTGGTGCGCGGGTCGGGAATGATCGTCGGTTCGGGCTCGATGCCCGGCGTGTTGTTGTTGCGCTGCCGTCCCGCACCGCCGCCACCGCCACCGCCGCTCGCGCCGGCGCGGGAGCCGGTGTAGGCATCGACCAGCTCCTTCAGGATGGGCTGGATCTCGTCCGCGACCGCGTGGTCGAGCTTGCGCTTGGCGACGCGCGGATAGAAGTCGTCCGGCTCCTTGTCGATCTCCTTCAGCAGCCGCACGATCCCCTGCAGGTTGTTGGCGAACCCGGTCATCAGGATCGTGTCGGTGCCTTCGATGTTGCGGATGCTCTCGGTCGCGCTGTCGGCGAAGTAGAGGTTCAGCGTCGTCACGGCCTCGCGCGCCGGCAGGTATTTCGTCGTGATCGACGTGGTGACCAGCAGCCCCGGGTTGTCGGCGAGCTTGGAGAGCTCCGACGGCAGCACGATCTGCGCCTGCGTCTTCAGCGCCTGCTGCCCGCGCGCCTGCTGGCCGAGCTTGCGCAACGCGAGGAACCCGGCGTCCTCCGGCCCGAACTGGACGATCAAGTAGTCGAGGTTGCGGAGCACCGACCCGAAGTAGATGTCGAACCGATCCTTCGCGACCACCTTGCTTCCGAGCTGGAAGATCTTGGTGTCCTTGATGTCCTTCTCTTCGTAGTGGATCACCTTGTGCGTCATGCGCTGGTACAGCGTGATGAACTCGGCGAGATCGGTGCCGGTGGTCTCGTCGAACGTGAAGACGTAGTCCTCACCTTTGATCTCGACGGTTTGCGCGCCCGCATCGGGGGCGCTCGCGGCCGCGACGGCGCCCGCGAGAACGAAGGTGGCTGCCAGTTTCTTTGCCGCGGTACGCACCCCGCCCCTCCTCGAGAAAGCTGCGAAGACCGATCGCGCGCAGACACTACCCGCCCAACTGGGTCGTCTACCGCCCGCTAGGTCGCGTCCTAACTTCCGCAAGCACAAGACGTTAGGCAACGAAGGCGGGCGATTGTATCGGCCGCTCGATGGGCTTTCCATGCGCGCTCCCTCGTTGCACGACGCACCACGATGGGCGCGTTGGACCCGGTCGCGATCGACGTATTCCCCGGCGGACCCTGCGCTGCGGGTTGCTTGCGCCCGTTTACCAGCGGCCGTATCGTCCCCGACCCTTTCGGCCGAGTGATCTTCCCTTTGGCTCCACGAAACCGCGCACCGCAACCATGCGTTTGTCGGCTGTCCTTCCAGACTCAGCGATCGTGGTCGGGCTCGACCGGCTGGACAAATGGGGAGTCATCGGACGGCTGACGGATCTGCTGGTCGAGTCGGGGCAAGCGCAGCCGAGCTGGCGCGACTCGATCCTGCGCGGGCTGACCGAGCGGGAGAAGCAGTCGAGCACGGGCATGCAGGACGGTTTCGCCATCCCGCACTCGCGGATGGACGATCCGATCCAGGGCACGCTGGTGAGCCTCGCCGTCCTCGCCAACGGGATGGACTTCGACGCGATCGACGGCCAACCGACGCGCACCGTGGTCTGCTTGATCACGCCGCGCAAGCAGAGCCGTGAGCACCTACGGGTGCTGGCGGGAATTGCACAGCTGTTTGCGAGGGCCGAGTTCCGGGGGGCGCTGCTCGAGGCACGGACGCCCGCGGACGTGCTCGCGGTGATCCGTTCCGAGGAAGAGAAGATCGTGAGCTAGGCTGGACGACCATGACAACGGTTTTGGGCCCGACCGCCACGAAGACGAGGCCCGTTTCAACGCCGCCTGCAAGGCTGAGCAGTTTTCGACCTGGAGTCCCATGATCCGAGTGCAACCGAAGGAGGGCGAGCCGCTCGAGAAGACGCTTCGCCGATTGCGGAAGATCTGCAACAACGAAGGCGTCACGAAGGCCGTGAAGCGCCACAGCTACTACGAGAAGCCGAGCGTTCGCGAGCGGCGCCGGACGCGCGAGCGGCTGAAGACCATCCGGCTCGCGAGCAAGCTTCACGGTGGCGGTACGGAGTGATCTCGGTCCGTTCAGGGTTGCCGCTTCGCAAGGGGTGAGTGCGCCGGGATGACGGCGTCGGCGCGACCGACCGTCGTCGCGCTCGACTCACCCCACCAGATCAGCGAGCCGGCTTCGCACGGCCTGCTCGATCGCCTGAAGGCAGTCGCGATACGCGCCGACTCCCGCCCCGATCGGGTCGGCGATGTCGCGCCCATTGCGATCGATCAACGCCACCTTGGAGGCGGCCTCCGGTGCTCCGCGAAGCAGGGCGCGGCGATGGCTCGCCGCCATGGCCCAGATCGTGTCGGCCGCCTTCACTCGTTCGACCGTC
>CAYRQC010000008.1:0-3964 GCA_964426265.1 uncultured Phycisphaerales bacterium
CCGCCTCCATCATTCCCGCAACGCCGCCTCGAGATGCGCCAGCACCGCCACCTTCCGTCCCGGCCCGCGCTCGCGCACCAGCAAGCCAAGTCGCGTGACGAGCCCCAACAGCGGCAACCGACCGCGCCGCACATCGGGGCCGACCCGCGCCAGCCGAGCGCGCTCGGGATAGCCGCGCACGAATGCGGCGACCAGCGGCGCAAGCTGCTCCTGCGGCACCGCGCGCGCGAGCGAGTCGAGCAGTTGCGCAATCTCGAGGCTCACCAGCCGCGCCACCGCCGACCGCTTCGCCCACGCCACCTCGAAGTCGTGGGTGACCAACCGCTCGACCGTTCCGTGCCCGACACCGTCCCCAACGCCATCCCGCGCCGCCACGTGGATCACATGCGCGAGCATGGCGTGCGCCTGGATCAGCCGCGGCTCGGTGATCGCGATCGCGAGCGTGTGACGGCGCGACCACTCGCGCGCGAGCAGCGCGAGCAGCCGCTCCTTCTCGACGAGCGGCTCACCCGGATCGGCGATCTGGTCGCTGAGCTCGCGACCGACGACGTACTCGCAGACGAGCCGCAGCGGCGGCAGGTCGGCGGGCAACGTCGCGTCGAGCACAGCCGGTTCGACCAGTGCCGGGACGTCGAAGCCGTGGCGGCGCCAGAGCTCGAGCGTCTCGCGCTCGGTACGACAACGCGCCGCCGCGGTCATGCCGGTCTTGCCGACGATCCAGCGGTGGCCGAGATCGCGCAACACGTCGCGCAGCCAATCGCGCTTGCGACCATAGAGCTTGATCACGGCCGGTCGGCCCGCGAGCTCCACCTTCACGACCAGATGGCGACCGTCGCCGCGGTCGCTGCGGGCGAGCAGCTCGCCGTCGAGGCCGTGGAGCTGCACGCGCTCGACGGCGCGACGGCCGCCCGGTCCGCCCGGTCCGCTCGACCCTTTCGGCCCGGTCGTTCCGCTCGCTCCGCTCACTTCAGCCACCAAGCGCGGCCCCGTTGCGAAGCTCCGCCGTGCGACCAAGGTCGGCAGCGCTGCGACGCAGCTCCGCCGCGAGCTGGAGCGCGACGTTGTACTTCGAGAAAGGCTTCTTCGCGCGCGGCTTGATCTGGCGGTCGATGGCGCGCGCAACGCGCAGGATCGGATTGGGATTCGCGAAGGCAAAGGCGTGCGTGTAGTGGAGCAGCTCGCGCCCCGGATAGTGGCGGACGGTCTCCGCCATGAACGCCGCGAAGTCCTGCGCGAGAACCGTCTTTCCGAGGCTCTTCAGGTAGGAGAGGATCTCGCGCGCCACGAACTCCTTCACGCGGCGGCGCGAGCGGAAGACCATCTCGAAGTCGAACTGGAGATAGCCGCCGTCGGGCAGCACCATCACGTGCTTCAAGTCGCCGTTCTCGTGGACCAGGCGCGGCTCGGCGCGCTCGACGGCGAGCGCGTGGCGGCGATGCCAGATCGGGAGGAAGCCGCGCCACAGCCCGAGGCGTTCGGCGAGCGGGCGCGTGACGTCGCCGAGCAGGTCGATGAGCTTCGGCTGCGGCACGTACTCGTAGAGCGCGTAGAGCGAGGGATCGATCCCCTCGACCGCCGCATCCGTGAAGACTTCGAAGACGCGAAAGCCCGCCGCGCGCCAGAGCGCGAGGCAGGCCAGCTCGGTGCGCCGCCGAGCCCGCGGCATGAACGACGTCTGGTTGCAGACGAGCACGTTGCCGCAGGTCTTGAGCGCGTAGTCGAACCAGCTTCGGCTGCCTTGGTAGACCTTCAGCACCGCGAAGCCGCCGCGAAACGGCACCTTGTAGAGGTAGTTGCCGTTCTTCAGCAGCAGATGCCGCGCGAGGTTCTCGAAGCGCAGCGTTTCCTTGGCAGTTGCGGTCGGCATCAGGGGCGCGCACCGTAGCCGCACGAGCGAAACGAGACAACCGCGAGGCGCGCGCGAGCCGCGGGAGCTGGGTCCCGTCAGAGCGGTGACTGTCCGCGGTCAAGGGAGGCTGCGCTTGCGCACGCGCGGCTCGACTCGCGCCGGTCCCGCAACAACGGCGCCAGCATGGTGTAGAGGAGCCCGAGGAAGAGCAGCGAGTCAACGACCGCCAGCGAGGTCCGCAGGCCGTACGAGTAGCGCTCACACAACCAGGCGGCGAGCGGCCCGGTCCCGTAGAGGATGAAGAGGTTCACGAACTGCAGCAGGACGATCCCGTGCCAGATCACGAAGAGCGACCGTTCGCGGCTACGCGCGACGTGGAGCAGCAGGCAGATGGAACCGATGAACCCGTGATTCTCGTGAGCCATGGTCATGGTGAAGGGCGGCACGATGGTCGCGAAGGCGAGCAGCGCACCGAGGCTCGAACCTGGTTCGTCCGCCACCGGCCGCCGCCGCGCCTGCAGCCAGGCGAACCACACAACCAGCCCCACACTGACCGCGGTTCCCACGGTCCGCGCCTCGAGGCCCCAGGGCGTCAGCAGGACCTTGTCGCTGATCGCGAAGATCGGATCGCCCGGTTGCTTCAGGGCGTAGGCCAGCGGGTACCAGAGATTGAGCATGTGAGCAGTGAGGCACGGGATCCAGTCACCCAGCGCGACGTAACCCCGGCCGAGATAGAGGAGCGAGCGGCCGTTCAGCACGAAGAAGGTCGAATAACCAGCGAACAACACGACCGATGGCAGCAGCACCGCGAAGCTCCGAAGGGTCCGCCGCCGCCAGCCATCGAAGAGCGCGTAGACACCCAGCGCGAGGACGATCACCTGCACCTGTGGCTTCATCAAGAAGGCGATCGCGATCGGTGTTCCCACCAGCAGGTGGTAGCGCAGCGGACTGCGAGCCTCCTTCAGCGCCGTGGCCAGATAGAGCGCGAGCAAGACGAAAAAACCGAACTCGAAATCGATGTAGCCGAGCGAGAAGACCACGATGAACCAGGGGTGCGCCCAGTAGAGCAGCGAGTACCACAAGCTGCGCCCGAGGCGACGCAGGAGCAGGATCACCAGCGCAAAGCTGCCCAGGTCGAACAGCAGGTTGACCAGCTTGCAGATCAGGTAGAACGCGCTGTCCGTCTCGCGCGCGAGCACCCAGGTCCAACCGAACAACTGCCACTGGATCGGGAAGTAGACGCCGCCGTAGGCCTTGCCCAGTCCTCGAAGCGTCACGCCGAAGCCGGCCTCCTCGAACTGGCCCACGTCCTCCGTGACCGGAGACGCCAGGAGGCGCCACTTGAGCAGCAACACCGCGAGGGAGATGAGTGCCAGGACCAGCCGCTGGCGGTTGCCGGGCTCTCGGCGCGCCGTGGGTGGCGCAGGGCGTGCCATGGTCATGGGGCAGGGATTTCGCAGCACCTCTGCCGATTGTCAAGGTCCGCGCGTTCGCGGCCAAGAAGAGACGAGGGAGCACGATCGTGACTGACCTGCAAGCGAGGTTCGATGCCGTTGCGGTGAACCGGCTGCTGGGCTTGAAGCTCCAGCGCGCCGAGTCGACCGGTGCCACCATCGAGCTCGACCCGTTGCCGGCGATGACGCAGGAGTACGGTGTCGTGCATGGCGGCCTGCTCGCGTCGCTCGCCGACACCGCGGCGGTCTACGCCGTCCATCCCTTCCTTGGCCCCGGCGAGCGGATGACCTCGATCGAGTTCAAGATCAACTTCCTCGCCGCCGCGCGGCCGGGGCTCGGCACGATCGTCGCGACCTCGACGGTGATCAAGCGCGGCCGAACGGTCGCCGTCGTGAGCGTCGACGTGAAGCAAGGCGAGTCGCTCATCGCAACCGGGCTGTTCACCTACATCGTGCTGCCGGCAGCAACCTGACGGCACCGGCGTTACGGTGTCGGCACCGCAGCGCCCGTCACTGACCGGCGACAAAGCTCCCGGCCGTCTTCGACAGCGGGAAGGTCTTGCGATGCGCCTCGGCGCCGTCCTGCCAGAAGGTCCAATCGACGTCGATCGACTCGGCGTTCTTGAACTGGAAGCGGGCGGCGTGGATGTGGGCGTCCTTC
>CAYRQC010000009.1:0-10497 GCA_964426265.1 uncultured Phycisphaerales bacterium
CGCGGGCGGCGCGGGCGCCTTCGGGCTCGTGATGAAGAGGGCATTCGCCAGCTCGCGCTCCTCCGGCTGGTTGGCGGCCCCGATGCTCTTCGACACCAACCCCTTCTCCGCCACGAACATGCCCGCCGAACCGCCGCCGTCGAATGCCATCGCCTGCCAACAGCCGAGCTTGTCGAGGAAGCCACCGAGCTCGCCGAAGGTCATGCCGCGGCTCTTCTCGTGACGCCCCTCGACCATGACGATCCAGAGGAACTGCTTGGTCTTGTCGAAGCCGATCGCCGATCGCGGGTGGCGCTTGGAGATCTCCATCGCGTACATCGGCTCGAAGGCCTCCTTGTCGAGCTCGACCGAGACCTTGCCATTGCGGACGAGCCGCGGTCCGCCGCCCACGGCTTGCACGACGCCACCCGGGATCGGCGTCAGGTCGAGCTTCAGCGCCACCGGCCGACCCGCCTTGAGACCGGAGGCGGTGCCGGCGTGGCCCGCTCCGAAGAAGTAGATGAGGCAGCCGCTCTCCGGCACGTCGACCGGCGTGTCACCCGCTTCGACGCGCGCGAGCTTCCCCGTGCAGACGTCGCCGACCTGGAGCGCCGGCTCGATCGTCTCGACCACGGCGATCGTCCCCCTCGGTCGGTTCACGTTCAGCCCGAGGAAGGCCGGCGTGTAGAGGTAGATGCCGGTCTTGCGCTTGTCCTCCTGCTCCAGCTCGTTGACGTCGTCGATCTTGATCCAGCGCGTCTCCGCGAGGCTCGCGGGCGGCGCGAAGGCGACTTTCGCCTCGAGCTTTGCGATCCCGATGAAGGGATCGTTGTCGGGCCCGAAGCCGATCATGGAGCGGCTCATCGGACCGAAGATCAGCCGACCGTCCGCTACCTGCGCGCCAAACGGGAGCCCCGCTTCGCTCGACTGCCGGAAGTAGTCGCCGTTGATGGCGCCAAGCACCGTGGCGTCCTGCCCGAGCCGCTCGGCCATCTCGCGCAGCGACTCCTTCCCCTTCGCCTTGACGCTGTGAAGAGAGAGCATCTTCGAGCGCAGGTCCATCTTGAGCACATGAGCGATGAGCCCCGGCTCCTCGTAGCGCGCGTAGTCGAGCCCTGGCGCGACGGTGGCGCTCGCGACCACGGCGAGCTTCGAGTCCTTCGAGCTCTTGTCGTCTCCGAAGTTGGCCGGGTTCGCGGGGCTCAGGATCGCCGGGAACACCGGTCGCGGGCCAGCCGCGAGCAGCAGCAGCGCAGCCAGGGAGAGCGGGAGTGCGGCGGATGGCGCCAGGGTCATGGCTCGCGCCTCCAGCGGAAGGTCCAGTGTTTGAGAGCGATGAAGTTGAAGAGCACGACGAGCGCCTCCGCGAGCGCCTTTCCGGGAAGCGGCGCCAGCTCGAACCCCCTACAGAAGAGAGCGAGCAGCGCCTCGGTCAAGAGCAGGCTCACGCCAAAGACGCACGCGAAGCGAAGGAGCTGGCCGCCGACCCGACCCGACGAGCGGAACGTCCAGCTCCGGTTGAGAAAGAAGCAGGCGAGACCGCCGAGCGGGCGGCTCACCAGGTGGGCGATCAGCGGGTCGAGGCCCGCCACTCCCGTCAGCAGGGTGAAGACCGAGAAGTCGGTCACGAGACTTCCGAGGCCGGCCGCGAGGTAGCGGACGAAGAGCGGAGCCTCCTGCACCACCGTCGACGGGCGCTCGGAGGAAACAGTCTGCGGCACGGGCGCCGAGGGCGCCGAGGGCGCCGCGGGCGGCGCGGGCGGCATGGAACGAGACGTCGAGCGCGGCGTGGGGAGCAAGGTGCCGGGGATGGTATCCCTCTGGCGCTACAGTCGGCGGGCCCCGGCCCCGACGCAACAGCAAGTCCCGACGCAGCAGCAAGGAGAGAGTCGATGCTCGCAGTGTGGATGGCCGCCGTTTGCGCGGCGGGCGAGGTGCCGGCGGTCGGCGCCGCGGTCCCCGAGTGGAAGATGGCCGACCAGGATGGCCGCCTGATCACCGATCGATCGCTCAAGGGCAAGCGCTATCTGCTCGCCTTCTATCCCAAGGACTTCACCGGTGGCTGAACGAAGGAGCTGTCGGACCTGCGTGACAGGTTCGCCGAGTTCACCGATCGCGGCGTGATGGTCTACGGCGTCGCGCTCGATGGCGTGGCGTCGCACCGCAAGTTCTGCGACTCACTCACGCTGCCCTTCCCGCTGCTGGTCGACGAGCAGGGCCACGCGTCGCACGACTTCGGCGTCTTCGTCGACAGCTACGGCGGGATCGCGCGGCGCACGATGTTCGTCGTCGACGCGAGCGGCAAGGTCGCCTACGTCGACGACAACTACGACTTGAAGACCAACGCCGACTTCGACGCGTTGCTCCAGGCGCTCGGCCCGCGGCCAGAGGCGCCGCCCGACGAGCAAGCGCTGGTGACCGATCCGCCGCTGCTGACGCTGGAGGTGCTATCCGGCGACGCCGTGCGCAAGGATCTACAGACGCTCGCGTCGGACGAGTTCGAGGGCCGCGGCGTCGGCACGCGCGCCGAGCGGCACACGGTCGACTACCTCACCGCGCAGCTCACCGACGCCGGTTTCGCGCCCGGCAACGGATCGAGCTACGTGCAGCAAGTGCCGCTGATGAGCATCACCAAGGAGAAGCCGCCCAAGCTCGAGCTCGGCAAGCTCGGGCAGCGCTTCCTCGACGACTTCGTGGTGATGACGCGGCGGCAGGCGACGCCCAAGCTCGAAGTCGAAGGGGAGCTGCTCTTCGTCGGCTACGGCTGCACCGCGCCCGAGTTCCAGTGGGACGACTTCGCCGGCGTCGACGTCGCGGGCAAGGTGATCGTGGTGCTGGTGAACGATCCACCGGTCGCCGACGGGCGCTTTGGCGGCAAGGCGATGACCTACTACGGGCGCTGGACCTACAAGTATGAGGAGGCGGCGCGTCGCAAGGCGGCCGGCTGCCTGATCGTCCACGAGACCGAGCCGGCCGCCTATCCGTGGGAGGTGGTTCGCAACTCGTGGGGCGGCGAGCAGTTCGACTTCGGTCGCAACGACGGTGGTGCGTCGCGCGCCGCGTTCGAAGGCTGGATCACGCGCGAGGTGGCGGTCGACCTCTTCCGGCGCAGCGGCGCGGGGCTCGACTTCGATGAGCTGAAGGCGGCGGCGGCGCGGCCGGGCTTCAAGCCGGTCGCACTCGGGCTGACGGCGAAGGTGACGATCGAGCAGAAGGTGACGCCGATCGTGTCGCGCAATGTCGTCGGGATCCTGCCGGGTGCCGATCCGCGACGGAGCAACGAGTTCGTGGTGCTCTGCGCCCATTGGGACCACTTCGGCATCGACCCGACCAAGGTCGGCGACCAGATCATGAACGGTGCCGTCGACAACGCGAGCGGCACGGCGGGCGTGCTCGAGCTGGCGCGCGCGCTCGGTCGCGGGCCGCGGCCGGGGCGGTCGGTGCTGGCGCTCTTCGTCACGGCGGAGGAGCGGGGGTTGCTCGGCTCGCAGTGGTATGCGGAGCAGCCGCTCGTTCCACTGGCACAGACGCTCGCGGTGATCAACATGGATGGGCTGAATGTGTGGGGACGCACGCGCGACATGGCGGTGGTCGGCATGGGGCAGTCGGCGCTGGAGGATCTGCTGGCGGATGCCGCGACGGAGCAAGGACGGGTGCTGGTGCCCGATCCGGAGCCGGAGAAGGGCTTCTACTACCGCTCCGATCAGTTGAGCTTCGCGCGCAAAGGGGTGCCGGCGCTCTACATCGACCAGGGCATCGACTTCATCGGCCAGGGCCCCGAATACGGTCGCGAGATCCGCCGTCACTACACCGCCGAGCAATACCACAAGCCGAGCGACCAGTTCGACCCGAGCTGGAACTTCGACGGCGCCGAGGACGACCTGCGGGCGTTGCTCTCGGTGGCGCGGCGAGTGCTGGTGGACGAGCGCTGGCCCGAGTGGCGCGACGGCTCGGAGTTCAAGGCGCTGCGGCCGAAGGCGGGGCCGGAGAAGGGGTGACAGGAAAAGGAACGACGGCGGATCGGTAATCAGGATCGAACCCACTCACACTCGTCACGAGCCCGGGCTTCGGGCGACCTTGACGACCTCAAAAGCAACTTGGAGGAATGAACCCGATGGACATGCCCAAGCCTGGACCGGCGCACGCGCAGCTCGCGAAGCTCGCCGGGAACTGGACCGGGACCGAGAAGATGGCGCCGTCGCCGTGGGACGCTAAGGGGGGCACCGCGATCGGCAAGGTGACCAACCGCGTGGCGCTCGACGGCTTCGGCGTCATCCAGGACTACGAGCAGACGCGCGATGGGGCGGTGACCTTCCGCGGCCACGGCGTCTTCTCGGTCGAACCGGAGAAAGGCCAGACGACGCTGCACTGGTGGGACGCGATGGGGTGCGCCGCGCAGGTCTTCACCGGCACCTGGAAGGGCGACGTGCTCGCGATGACCAGCGACGGCCCGATGGGCAAGAACCGTTGCATCTTCGACGTGACGGGCGGCAAGTACAAGTTCGCCATGGCCATGTCGCAGGACGGCAAGCAGTGGCAGGAGCTCATGACCGGGGCGTACACGAAGTAGCCGTCGCAGCGACGAGTCGGCGTACCGATCCCGGATCGGTACGCCGACGTTTTCCGCACAGTGCGCGACTGACAGGCGTCGCCACCGATCGGCGCTGCTGCGCCTGAAACTCCGAGGCTCTGCCTGCCGTCGATTCCGATCCGGCGGCAACCTTGGGTGCACGCCGATGGCTGCCGACCGCTCGCACACTCCCGTCTCAGTCGGTCTCCCCCGTCAGCACGAACGCTCCCCAAGCTGCGGGACGCGTATCGCCATACCTCTCGCGGTTCCTCCTCAACATCCCGAGCTGTGCATCTCGCAACGCGTCGAGCTTGCCCTCGCCGTGGTTCCACATGCGGTCGTAGAAATCGAGCATCAGCTCCTTGGTGGAGTCGTCGCGGACCTGCCACAGCGAGCTGATGACCGTGTTGGCGCCCGCTTCGCGAAAGGCGCGATCGAGCGACAGCAACCCGTCGCCGGCGGCGCGCTCGCCAAGCGCGGTCTCGCAGGCGGAGAGCACGACGAGGTCGCAGCACGAGAGGTCGAGGCTGCCGACCTCGTCCGCCGTGAGGAGCCCATTGTCACGGCCGGGCTCGGCGTGGTTGGCGCCGGAGCAGACCAGGCCGCACAGGAGCTCCGGCCAGTAGCCTTCGAGCAGACTGCGCTCGTCGCTTTCGAGGCGCTTGCGGTCGCCCTGCTCGCGGATCGTGTCGAGCACCGACTTCAGCCCGTCGACCAGGAAATAACCGTGCGTCGCGAGATGCAACACGGAGTAGTTCGGGAGCTCGCGCTTGAGGCGCTCTTCGGTGGCCGCGGCGTCGGTGAGCGAAAGGCGGGTGGCCTGCCGGAACCGTTTCTCATGGCACACGGAGATGCCGACGGCCTCGGGGCGCGTTTGCGACAGCGCCGACCACGTCGCCGTGAAGCTGCCCCGCAGGTCGGCGGCGGCGACGAATCCGTCGGGCGCGGCGGGCCAGGCGGGCGCGGCGGCGCGCTCGTCGTACGCGAGCCCACCGACGGCGAGCAGGGACGGCACTCGAGCGGTCGACGCGGCGGCCGATGCTGCGCCCGCCGATCTCACCAGCGCCTGCACGTCATCGACCACCACGAAGCGGCGCGTCTCCAGCAGATGGTGTCCGTCGTCGAGCTCGATGATGCCGAGCGGCAGCGTCGTCAGCGGCCCATCGGGCGCCACGAAGAGCGTCATCGCGGCGCCGACATGCGGCGCGAGTGGATCCCAGACGAGGCGACGCAACCGCTCCGCGACCTCCGCTCGCTTTCCGTTCGGCCGGATCTCGAGCGGCACCGCACCGCGAGCCTCCCGTTGGCCACCGACTCCGAGCTCGCCGACGAGGTAGTCCTCGATGGCGGTCTCGATCGTCGCGCTCGATCCGAGGTCGACTTCGACGGCCGCCGCATCGCCCGGCTTCGTCACCCACGCCGTGAGTCGCCGCGCGGACCAGTTGCCGGGGCTCGCGACCACCCCGTCGTTCCACTTGGTTCGCTCGTAGAAGTAGTTGTCCGAGAGGACCACGAGCGCCGCGCCGATCGGCAAGCTCGCCCGGATCTCCGCGGCCGTGACCGCCCGATACTCCGGCCGCGTCTCGATCAGGCTGGCCACGTCACGCTCGAGCTGCTCGCGCTCCTTGCGCAACTGTTGCGTGTCGCGCTCGAACTGGTCGCGATCCGGGACGTCGCGCAGTGAGCAGAGATCCGACTGCGCGGCGGTCACCGACCGCAGCCGCGCGAGCTGCGCGCGCAACGCGGGATCGACGCTCGTGGCGAGGCTCCGATGGCGCTCTCGCTGGAGTCGAAAGCCTTCCGACCGCGCGAGGCAAGCATGCTCCAGCCGATCGTCGGCGGCGGAGGCGTCGTTCGGCGCGAGCGACAGCAGGAACTCGAAAGCGTCGGTCAGCTCGAAGGCGAGCCGCCGGATGCTGCGCTCCGGTGCGAGTGCCGCTTCGCGCCGCGCATGAGCGAGCACGGAGTCGAATCCAGAGCGTGCCAAGGATGCGGCACGCTCGAACTCGCCGAGGTCGAGCAGGAGGACTGCCAGCAGGAATCGGTTCGACGTCGTCGTCGGGTGTCCGGGGCCCAGCACCTTCTCCCGGATCGCCAGTGCGCGCTCGTACAGCGGGCGGGCCTCTACGGATCGGCCTTGGTATTGGAGCAGCGCCCCGAGATTCCGGAGGCTCTGTGCGGTGTCCGGATGGTCCGGACCGAACACTCTCTCGTGGATCGCCAACACGCGCTCGACGAGCAGCCGCGCTTCTTCGAGTTGATCCAGGGATTGGAGCAGTGCTGCGAGGTTGCTGAGGCTCGCCGCCGTGCTCGGATGGTCGGGGCCGAACACCTTCTCCCGGATCGCCAGTGCGCGCTCGTACAGTGGACGAGCCTCGTGGTACCGATCCTGCGAGGCGAGCAGCCCAGCGAGGTTGTCGAGGCTCCACGCCGTGTCCGGATGGTCGGGGCCACGCACCTTCTCACAGATTTGCAGCGCGCGCTCGTACAGCGGGCGCGCCTCTTCGAGCTCGCCGTGGGTTCGCAACAGTTGCGCGAGGTTCTCGAGGGTCGTCGCCGTTGCCGGATGGTCGGGGCCGAGCACCCGCTCGCGGATCGCCAGTGCGCGTTCGTACAGCGGGCGCGCCGCTTCTTGCCGGCCCATGTCGTCGAACAGCACGGCGAGATTGTTGAGGCTCGACGCCGTCGCGGGATGGTCGGGGCCGAGCGCCTTCTCGTGGATCGCCAGGGCGCGTTCGTAGAGCGGGCGCGCTTCGTCGTACCGACCCTCCGCCCGCAGCAGGTGCGCGAGGTTGTTGAGGCTCGCCGCGGTGGCCGGATGGTCGGGACCGAGCACCTTCTCCCGGATCTCGAGCATTTGCTCGTAGAGCGCCCGTGCCTCATCGAACCGCAGGCGGGACTCGAGCAGCCCCGCCAGGTTGTTGCGCATCGTCAGCGTGGACGGGTCCTCCGGGCCGCTCGCCTTTTCGCAGATCGCGAGCGCGCGCTCGAACATCGTCTGCGACTCGTCGTAACGGCCGCTGGACCGGAGCAGCACGGCGAGATTGTTGAGGCTCGTCACGAGGTCCGGATGGTCGCGGCCCAGTGCCTGCTCGCGGATGGTCACCGCGCGCTCGCACATCCTCAGCGCCTCTTCGTGGTCGCCTTGGTCCTCGAGCAGGCTCGCGAGGTTGGCGAGGCTGCTCGCAACCACCGGATGATCGGGGCCGAGCACCGCCTCGCGGATCGTGAGGGCGCGCTCGTACAGCGCCCGCGCCTCCGCAAGGTGCCCTTCCTCCTTCAGCAGGTACGCGAGGTTGTTGAGGCTCGTCGAGATGTCCAGATCCTCGGGTCCCAGCACCTCTTCACGGCACGCGAGCTCCTGGCGCGCGTCCTCGATCTCGGCGGCGGTCCGCGCCGGTGGATCGAGTTCTGCGGGAGCGCCGGTGAAGAGCCGGAGCTCGAATGTCCCGCGGCGGCCTGAACGCGCGCACGCGGTGATCTCGACCGTGGTGGCAGCTTCCGGCTCCAGCACCACGCGCGCGTGGCTCGCGAGCAGTCCGTCGTCGTCTTCCGCGAGCACCTCACCTTCCAGGTCGCGCACCACGAGATAGGCATCGAAGAGCCACGAGCGGAGCTCGATCGTCGTCGTGCCGATTGGCAGTTCGCAGCGGAAGGTGACACCGCGGAAGGGGAATCGCGAGGGCTTCGCGTCGAGCGCTGGAGTGTGCACGACCGCGGAGCTCTCGACGATCTCTCCGCGGACGACGTCGCCGACGCGCACGACCTCGGGAGCGCGAGCGGGAGCTTCAGGTTGGGCGCGTGGCGACGCGGGCGATGTGGGCGATACGGGCGATGCCGGCGAGGTCGGCTCCTGCATTCGCGCCGCGACGGCGACGATCGAGAGCGCGATGGACGCGATGAGAGCCGCCATGCAAGACACTCCGGACCCGCCACTGGAGAGTGTGCAGGACGCCGCGGATTGTGCCGCCCGGCGGGGCTGGCGTCAGCGTTCGACCTTGGCCCTCACCGCGCCTCCCACTGGAGGAGCGGCCGCGCCTTCGCGGCCGGCGCCTGCTGTTGCATCGTCCGCGCGTCGTAGAGGCGGCCGTTGGCGCAGGTCAGGCTGATCGAGTCGCTGTTCTGCAAGCTCTGGAGCGGGTTCTGGTCGAGCACCATGAAGTCGGCGAGCTTGCCGCGATCGAGTGAGCCCAAGTCCTGGTCGAGCCCGAGGTACCAGGCGCCGTAGTGGGTCGCGCAACGGATCGCCTCGAGCGGCGTCATGCCGCCCTGACCGAGCATCCAGAGCTCCCAGTGGGCGCCGAGCCCCTGCATCTGGCCGTGGGCACCAAGCTGGATGTGGCCGCCGGCGCGCAGGAGCTGCGTGCACGCCTTCGACACCGCGAGATGCTGGAAGTCGTCGTCGAAGGCGAAGGCGTTGCGGCGGCGGGCGCGCGCGTCGAGCCAGCCGGGCGGTGTGAGCGAGCGCAGCGGCTCCTTCTCGAAAACGCGATCGTGCTGGTACCACCAGTACTCGCCGTTCAGGCCGCCGTAGCAGACGATCAGCGTCGGTGTGATGCCACTCTGCGAGTTCGCGAACAGCGTCACGACATCGTGGTAGAGCGGCGCGACCGGGAGGTTGTGCTCGATCCCGGTGTGACCGTCGAGACACATGGTCAAGTTCTGTGCGAGCAGCGAGCCGCCTTCGGGCACGACCAGCATCTGCTCTTCGCGCGCCGCGGCGATCACCCACTGCCGCTGGTTGCGGCGCGGCTGGTTGTAGCTCTTCACACTGAACGCGCCGACCGCCTTCAGGCGCTTCAGATGGTGGCGCGCGTCGTCGAGCGAATCGATCTCCGCCTTGTTGGGGTTCTTGGCGCCGTAGAGGATGTAGCCGGTCGAGAAGATGCGCGGCCCGATCATGGTGCCGCTCTTCACCAGCTCCGACTGCGCGAAGACCAGCTCGGTGGAGGCCGACGGGTCGTGGGTCGTGGTCACCCCGTAGGCGAGGTTCACCACATACTCCCACGGCTGCGTCGGCTCGATGTCGAGCGCGTTGTAGTGAAGGTGGGCGTGGACGTCGACGAAACCGGGAACGATCGTCTTGCCGGTGCATTCGACCACTTCGAAACCGGCGGGGACGGGCACTTCCGCGCGTCGGCCGACCGCCACGATCCGGCTCCCGTCCACGACCAGCGTCCCGTTCTCGATCACCTCATCCCCGCGCATCGTGACGAGCCGAGCGCCGACGAACGCGAGCTTGGAACCCGGTCGATCGCAGGCGACGGTCGCGTCGAGCGCGATCAACGTCGCCTCCGGTCGCACGCCCTGCTCGGTGAACTCGCGTGGTTTCTCGTCCTTCGCGACCGCCGCAACTGGTGGCGCCGACTGATCGGTGCCAGGCACAGATCCGTCACCCGGTTTCGCGCCGGCGCCCTCCTCCGGCTTCGCGGGCTCGAGGGTTGCCGTCGCCGGCTTCGGCGCAAACAGCGGCGCCACCTCCTGCATCGCGAAGTCAGGCCCGAGCGTCCACGTCACCAATCGCCCGTCGGTGCTCCACGCCGGCCACGCGCCGCCGATCTCCGTCAGCTTCTTCACCGGCACCGGCGCACCGGTGCGGCCGATGGTTGGCGTGCGACCGACGGCATCCGGAAGCGGCGCGACGTAGATCTGATGCTGCTCCTTGAATGCCACATACTTCAGGTCCGGCGACGGCGCGATCTCCTCGGCGTCCTCATTGGTGAAGAGAGTGATCTTCTCGCGACCATCGAGCGTCGTGCGGACCAACACCGTGCCGGTGCCGCCATCCTCGAAGTAGACGAGGTGTTCGCCGTCGGGCGCGAAGAAGAGGCGTGGCATGCGGCGCCCGGCGCCACGATTCGTGGTCTCGATCACGTCGTGAGGATGGCCGCCGTCACTGCCATCGGCCGCGATCCACGCGATCTGCAACACCGGCTCGCCACCGAGCA
>CAYRQC010000010.1:0-9638 GCA_964426265.1 uncultured Phycisphaerales bacterium
CGTCGGACGGGCGGACGGCCCTGCAGCTCGCGGAGACGGCCAAGCACACCGACGTCGCGTCGCTGCTGCGCGAGCCCACGGCGAAGTAAGAGGCGATCCAGCGTCGATCCGCGCCATTCGGGGCCGTCGGTCGCGCTTCCGCGCCCGGTGCACGAAACAACGCGGAACCCGTCCGTGCTCAGCGAGTTTGGATCTCAGAATTGCACGCGAATGACCGTCCGCAATCGAGACGCTGGAAGCACGATGAGACCACCCGCCGGATCGAACTGGGTGTCCGCGTGACCATCGATCGTCACCGATCGGATCGGCCGGCCTTCCGGGTGGCGCAGGCGCAGCACGATCCTCGCCGGCGACCGCCTCGCGGGCGGATCGATGGTCGCCTCGACGAATCCCCCATCGACCCCATTGGTTGCATTTGCGGCGACCACGTGGGACCGAATGACATAGCTCACCGGTCCGAACCGGGTGGGCGCACCGCGCACGGAGATGCGCTTGCCGTCGGTGAGCCAGTTCGCCGGCACGAACGGCGCGAGCCACAGCTCGTCGCCGCGCTCGGTCAGGAGCAGCGTGCGCGTCTGCTGGAGGAAGTAGCCGGTCTCGTGCGTCTTGTTCCAGGCGCCGTTCGCGTGGAAGTGCTCCCAGAGCGAGAGATCCTCGCGGTTCAGGAGCGTCGGGATCGTGTTGCAGTAGGAGCGGACGAACGCCTTGACATCGTCGCGCCCCGCGTACGTCTCCACGGTGCGTGCGTAGTAGGGCTGCACCTTGGCGAATCCGCCGAAGAGGAACGCGTCCTTCGTGTTCTCCCGCGCGGGATAGGCGAACCAGCCGTCACGCAGGAACTGGACGTCCTCGAGATGCTGCAACATCCCGTCCGCGGCGGACGAATGGGGATCGAGGATGCCGAGCGCGATCAGGTGGATGGCCCCCGCCTCGACGTCGTAGCACCAGCTCCGACCCGCATCCTCGCCCGGGTAGAGATCCTCGATCGGCCCGTGGGAGTAGACGTGGGTCGGGTAGTACGGGACCGAGCTCCCGTCCCGCAACGCGACCACCGGCGCGCGCGCAGCCGCCCAACGGAACGCGCGCAGAAGATCCTTGCGGTACACCTCGGCGTCGGCCGCGATCTCCGCGGCGTTCGCATCACCGACCATGGCAAGCGCCACGGCCGCCTCGCGCAGCCCGGCGCAGTAGTTCGCGTTCGCATAGAAGTAGAACGCGTAGACGTTCCAGTCAGCCAATGCACAGGGCGGCATCAGGCCGTACTCCGGCACCTTCGATCCGGAGGCGTCCACGACCATCGTCTTCCGCCGCTCGCGCATGATCCAGTGGCACGCGCGCACGACATCGGGAGCGACCTCTCGCAACCAGTCTGTGGGTTCGAAGAGCTGGCCGTACTCACCAAGCGTCCAGAGGTACCAGCCGGTACCCATGGTCGTGTAGCCGGTCGTCAGCAGGCCGCGTGGATCGATCTGATCCGCGAACCAGCGGAGCGACGGCCCGGCGAAGCTCGTCATGCCGAGTGACTGCATCCCGCGCACGACTGATTGCGCTTCGCTTTCGAGCGGACCGTACGCCATCGACGCGATCCACGGCGCGATGCGTCCCGCCGCAGGAGCACGCGCGGCCGCCAAGCAGTGCACGATCGATGCGTCGATGAGCCGGTCGAGGAGCGGGTCGGGGACATCGATCTGGGTCTGCTCGGCGAGGAAGGGCTGCCATGCGCCGCGCGCGTTCTCGACCAACGTCGTGGAGTCGGGGACTCGCTCCGGCTCGGCTGACCGTACGTTCCATCGCGGGAGCACGACGCGGCAGGTGGTGCGCGCGCCTGGCAGGAGCGGCGTGCGGAGCGTGCAGCGATTCCCGAGCGGCTGGACCAGCGTTCCGCGCTCGGCGTCGATCCAGGCGAGCACGGCATCATCCACCGTGATCGTCGCTCTCGCCGAGCCGTCGCGCGCGATCGCGCTCACCACGCCCGCGGGATGGCCGAACTCGAGCTGGAACGACGCCGCGGCCGGCACGGCGCCAGAGTTCTCGGCCGTGAGCAGGAGCTCTCCCACCACCGGCTCGCGCCGCAGGTCATTGAAGCTCGTCGCGGCGCTGCCATCGGTGGAGTTCTCGCCGCTGCTTCCGGTCGCCGCTCGCAACGGTGCAACGAGCGAGCGCATCGTGTAGCGCACCGCGCCCGACTGACCTCGCAGCTCGAGCGCGAGGCACGTGAGATCGGCGAGCTCGCGTTCGGTCGGTGGCTCGGTTGGTTCGCCAAAGCGCACGGTCGCGCTGCAGCGGTAGGCCTCGGCCGGCGCGTGGTCGGCGCAGTCGACAACTTCCGGCCGATCATCCCAACGCACCGTGCCAGTGCGCTCGACGATGAACTTGCGATTGTCCGCCGGCAGCGAGAGCAGCGTCGGCCCCTGCTCCTGCACCGGATCGTGCAGGCCCGCCATCGCGGCGTCGAGCGTCTGATCGGGTCGCGTGCCGACCTCGTCGAGCACGGTCCGCAGCCCGGCGTAGCGTTCGCGATGGAGAGCCAGCGCGATCGGGTGTGCGGCGTCGGTGACGTAGAGCCCGGCGTCCCCCACCCACACCGCCCCATGGGCGAGCACGTCGTCCACGGCAACGCCGAACGCCTGATCGGGCAGCGCGATGCGCAGGACGGTCCGGTCCGATTTGCAGCGCGTCGTCGCGCAGTAGCAGATCGGGAGTCGCAGCGGCGCGGCGAGACTCCAGGAGATCGCGGTCGCCGCGGTCGCCGCTCCAACGACCTCACCGTTGTAGAGCGTGAGCGTCGCCCGACTTCCCGGCCGCGCCGGCTCCATCGAGAGCGAAAGCTCGATCTCCCGCCAGCGCGATCGACTGAACGCCGCCAGGCTGCGCACTCGCACCGCGCCGGCCGCGGACGGCAGGAGCCAGCGGATCTTGCGCGTGCCGGCCATGAGCTCCGGATTCTCGCGCGGCGAGAGCTCGGCGATCGTGCGGTCGCCCTCCACACGGATGGCGCCGTGCAGCGACTGCCATCGACCCTGCCACGTCGAGCCGCTCGCGCCCTCGGCCCACCACTCGAGCCGAGCCACATCGGAAAGCGCGATTCCAGTCGCCAGCTCGAGCTCGACGCGCGCGACTCGGCGGCGCTCCAGCCACTCGAGCCCGATGCAGGCGACGCCGTCGTGCACCGCGACCGACCAGACGCCCGCGGCGTCCGGCACGAGGTCGGTGAAGGGACGCAGATCGGCTGCCGGAAACTCGTCGAGACGTCCCGCGGAAGTCCCGCTCGTTTGCTTGGGATCCCAGGATCGGACCGCCGCGAAGTGAGCGAGGTTCACGGCGAGCCGCGGCGGCCGGAGCGCTGGCTCGGCGGCGCGCGTCAGCCGTGCTTCGGCCCAATCGGCGCAGTCGCACGTGATGCCATCGCCCGCGTCGGTGACCACCAGACGGAGTTCGTCGGCTCCCGCCATCGAGACACGAATCGGCTTCGCACCATCGACCTCGCGCACGACGCCGCTCTCGAACCGCAGCTCGTCATCGACGAAGACCCGGAACTCGACCGAGCCCGTGATCCCTTGTTGCCACTGCACTCCGACCGCGGCATCGAACCATGTGTAGTCCCCATCGAGCGCGACCACGATCTCGCCCTGCGCGTGCGACCCGAGCCCCTTGGTGTAGTGCTGCTCGCCGATCTGCAGCGACAGCGGTGCGTGACCGGACGCGTGGGCGCAGGTGTCGAGCCCGAGCTCACCCCAGGATTGGCGCTGCTCGACGATCCGCTCCAGCCGATCGCTCACGAACTCGACCGAGTCGACGCGTTCGGCGAGCTCCGGGTCGGGATCCACCGCGGGTGCGACGAGAAGCGCAAGAAGAGGGAGCCCAAGGATCACGTGGAAGTGGACGCCAACATGGACGCGGTAGTGGATGCCATCGTTCAAGCGGTTGCGTTGGTTCTGGCGACGCTGGAGACCAGGCGGTGTACCACGCCATCGGTGGTGTAGAGGTAGAAGCCCCAGCCGCTGCCGCCCAGCCGGTTGCGCGCAGCCGTGGCTGCCTTGCGTTTCGCGGCGTTGTTGGCGGCCGCGCCGGTGGTGCCGTTGGCATTGGCATGGAACATCCGCACCGCGCCGGCGATGGTTGCGACATAGAGCTTGGTGCCGACGAACTGGACCTGGTCTGCGGCGGGCGACGCGAACCAGCCGCTCGGGTTGGCCACATAGGGTTCGCCGATCGTCACGTTGCTCTTGGATGCCAGGAACGACTTCGGGTTCGCGGCCAGCATCAACTGCTCGCTCATGACCTCTCCTCTCACGCGGTGGCTGACACTCGCGATGAAGCGATCTCGAGCAAGGTGCTGTGGATCGCGCGGCGCCAGTGGTGCGTTCCGAAGATCGAAGCGAATTCAGCGTAGCGTGAGCGGCGAACTCCCTCACTCCGGGCGTTGCGGCCACTGGTTCTTGGCCAAGAAGGGCGCGCGCCAGTAGTAGCCGTCGAGAAGACCGGCGGTCGAACGGCCGAGGATCCAGTACGCGATGTACAGCGCCTCGATCGACGCCAACCCCTCGCTTGGATCCGCGAACCGCTTGGACGTCCGCGGATAGGCGGTCCGAAAGCCGCGCAGCGACCGCCCGGGCACGTAAGCGAACGCCCGGTTCATGGGATCGGCGTTCCGCCAGGTGCCGTCGAGCAGGAGCAGCCCGTTGGCCGCGTCGTGCTCCGTCAGCGGTTCGCCATCGACTGCCAGTCGGAGATAGCGACCCAGATCGAGCGTAGGCGTGGACAGGAACGGGACGAACCGCAGGTCGGGTCGGCCTCGCAGCGGCTCCAAGGAGCACTTTGCGCGGTTCTCGCGAGGATGGACCACCAGGAGCGTGATCGGCGGAACCGCGGGTGGCGTCGGGTTCGGCTTCCCTGCTTCTACGTTCGAAGTCACCGTTCGCGACCCAAGTACGGGGGGGCTGAAGAGCCAGGGCTGGCCGAGCTGGGGAGCCGGTGCCGATTCTGCCGGCAATTCGTTCCGCGCCTGCCCGCAGGCCAGGCCTTTCGCTTGCGGCCGACTGGATGCAGGCTAAGGGATAACCCCTTCCGACCTTGCACCTCTGCTGCTACCTTCCAACGCATTCTCACGGGTATTCCCCAACCATCAGCCGGCCACCGGCGGGAGGGGAGAAGCCGCAAACACGGGATTCGTCACCGAGGAGTCGATCGACATGGCGAAGCGGAACGACACGAAGAAGGTCTCACCCGAGAAGGGGGAAGGCAACCCGACGGCGAACGACGTCAGCCGTCGTTCCTTCCTGAAGGGCGTCGGCGGCATGTCGGCAGCCAGTCTTGCGACCGGCGCGATCGGCGTCACGGCCGGCTTCACGGCGCTTGCCGGCACCGCGAAAGCCAACGAGCTCGGCCCACTCGATGGCAACCAACGGCGCGACGAGGCACTGCGGATTCGCCAGGACGCCGCGCAGCTCGCGCACGACCGCCCATTGCCGATCCACGACTGCAACGGCGACGAGATGAACTTCCCTTACGACAACAACTTCACCAAGGGCCTGGAGCACAACTCGATCGGCCAGGTGGCGCCGACCAAGTACCAGAAGCTCCTCGATGCCGTCACATCGGAGTCTGAGGCGGACTTCGAGGCGATCGATCTCGAGGGCGGGCGCAAGTTGGTCAATCCGCACTCCGGCGCTGCGTTTGACCTCGAAGGGCCGGATTCGCATCACATCCACATCCGTGCGCCGGCGACCTTCGACAGCCCCGAGATGGCGGGCGAGATGGCCGAGATGTACTGGCACGCGCTCTGCCGCGACGTCAGCTTCCGCGACTACAAGGAATCGAAGCTGATCAGCAACGCCTGCAACGACTTGAACGGCTTCTCCGACTTCCGTGGGCCCAGGGAGAGCGGACGCGTCACGCCGCAGACGCTCTTCCGGCTCGACCTTCCCGGCGCCACGGTCGGCCCATGGCTTTCGCAGTTCATCCTCCGGGAGATCCCGTACGGCACACTGCGGATCACGCAGGTCCAGAACGCGGCGGTCGCCGAGCGCGACTACCTCACGACGTTCAGCGAGTGGCGGACGAACATGAACGGCTACGTGCCGTCCAACAGCGACCAGTTCGATTCGGTTCGTCGTTACCTCCGGACGGGCCGCGACCTCACGACCTACGTCCACTTCGACGCGCTCTACGAGGCGTATCTGAACGCCTGCCTCATCCTGCTCGGCATGGGTGCCCCCGTGAACCCGGGCAACCCCTACCTCTACAAGACCAAGTCTCACGGCTTCGGCACGTTCGGCGGGCCGCACATCCTCAGCCTGGTGTGCGAGGTCGCGACGCGGGCGCTGAAGGGCATCTGGTACCAGAAGTGGCACGTCCATCGACGCGCCCGGGCCGAAGAGGTCGCCGGACACGTCCACGCGCACGTCACGGGCCTCCACACCTATGCGCTGAACAGCGAGCTGTTCGCGGCCGACGTGCTGAACCGCGTGTACTCGAAGTGGGGCAGCTACTTGTTGCCACAGGCGTACCCGGAAGGCAGCCCGATGCACCCGTCCTACGGATCGGGTCACACGACGGTCGCGGGCGCGTGCGTCACGATCCTCAAGTGGTTCTTCGACGAGCGGTTCGTCCTGTCGAGCCCGGTCGTCGCTCACAAGGACGGCACGAGCCTCGTGCCCTACACCGGCTCCGACGCCGGCAACCTCACGGTCGGCGGCGAGCTCAACAAGGTCGCGATGAACGTGTCGATGGGCCGCAACTTCGCCGGGATCCACTGGCGCTCCGACTCGACCGAGTCCTTGAAGGTCGGTGAGGAGATCGCGATCGGCATCCTCGAGGAGCAGAAGGCCACCTGCAAGGAGCAGCACACGATCTCGTTCACGAAGTTCGACGGCACGACGGCCACGATCTGACCGTCGGACGCAGGGTCCGTTCAGTCGAAGTATTCCGGCCGCGCAGGTGCATCGCATGAAGCCATGCACTGCGCGGCCGGTGCGTCACCTGACTACTACTACTACTTCGTCGCCTGCTCGAGCTGCAGCTCCACCTCGGCGAAGCCGGTGCCCTTCTGCGCGCTGGTCGTCAGGGTGACCTCCGTGATCGCCAGCTCGATCTTGCGGATCACTTGCACCGTCGGGAGGCGAAGCCGGCTCTTCTTCCGCGGAGTGGTATCGATCTCCAGCTCGATCGGCGGCCCCTTGCCGTTCAGCGTCACCGCCACCTTGGCGGGAAACGGCCGATCGGGCCCGACTCGGATCGGCGTCACCACCACGACGTTGGCGCGCACCGGCTTCTCGAGCTCGAGGATGAGTCTCGGGTTGGCATCGTCGTCGGCCGCAGCCCAGCCGCGCGGCATGAGGCCGTTCACCACCATGCCCGGCGCCCACCAGTCGTTCTGCATCGACGACGCACTCACGGCGACCTTCTGCTGGGCGAGCAGGTTGCGCGCCGGATCGCGGGCGTACTGCAGGAGCTCGGGGTCCATCACCGCGCTCACCTGCACCGCGAGCGCGGGCGACTCGAGCTCGATCTCCTCGCGCGGCAGCGCGGCGCTCGCGGGCGACGACCCGCCGGTCGGTGGGGCGCCATCCGCGGTCGGCGCCGCGACGACCGTCGCTCGCGCGAAGAGCGAGTAGTCGCCCGGCAACGGGAAGCTGAACTGACCGCCGAACCGCTCGCGGCCGCACGCCTGTCCCGGGTCCTTCACGATCGTCGCCACCGAGACGGCCGCGTCCGCACCCGGCATTCCGATCGCGAACCACTCGACCTGCTTGATGTGCAGCCCGCGTCCCGACTCACCCGGCCACTCGTAGCTCTTGAGCTCGGCATCGCCGAACGTGGAGATCCAGAACGTGAGCAGTGCATCGCCGCTCGCGCGGATGCTGATCGCTTGCGCCGGATCGTCACTTCCCCACGTCCTCACGGAGCGCGACGACTTGCCCGAGGAGACCGACGTGGCGCGCGTCAGGAAGAGCAGTGCCCACGCGGTGCTGCCGAGGGCGCCGCCACCGGCCGCCGGCCACGCGCCGCTCCCCTCCTGTTTGTCGACCAGCCAACGCGCACCTTCGCGATACCAGCGATGGCCGTCGAACTCCTCGGTTTGCAACAGCGCACCGATGCGCTCGAGCCCGTAGAGCCAATAGTAGACCCACTGCGAATCGCCGCGCGGGTTGGCCTCGACGACGAAGTTCTTGCCGACCCACTCGCCGCCGCGCTTCGCCGAACCGGCGAGGCCCCCCATTCGGCTCCGCCCCTTGATCTGCTCGTCGCAGATCGCGAGGACGCCGGTCCCCGCCGCCGTCATGCTGCCGGTGGCAAGCGTGTCACTGTGGTATCTGAAGCCGAGCGGCGCGTACGCCCCGCCGCCGCCGTCATCCGTCAGGCCGAGTGCATACCCCGCGAGCTTCTCCCACACCTCTTGCGCGACCTTGTAGCCGTGCTGTGCCGCCGCTCGCAGCCCGAGCGCGCCGTACTGGGTGTTCGAGAGATCGGAGACGCCGTGCGGACCGTAGTTGAAGCCGCCGTCGGGCTGCTGGCAGCGCAGGAGCTGCTCGGCACACTCCTTCATCCACAGCTCGACCGTCGGGTCGTTCAACGCGCCGAGCGCCATCAACTGGCAGCCGAGCGTGTAGGTCTCGCGCGACCTGCTGGTTTTCATCCACTCGAGGGCGCGCACGATCGCGGGATGGCCCTTCGGCGTGCCGCACTTCACCAGTGCATAGACCATCAGCGCGGTGCCGCCGTTGCGATAGCCGGTCTGGTCGACGTCCCAGGAGCCGTCGAGGAGCTGCTGCGTGAGCAGATACTCGCAGCCGCGATCGATCGCCTGGTTGATCCGCCCCTGCACGTCGCCCCAGCTCCGCTCGTCCTCGGGCGAGGCGGCGCGGATGGGCCGAGCGTGATCGGTCGCACTCACGCGGAAGCGACCGAGCGTGTGCTTGCCGCCGTGCTGGAAGTCGAGCTTCAGCGTGAGCGTCTCGCCGGCGCCAAGCTCGAGATCCTTGGACAGCTCGATGACGAGCTGGTGCTCGGCACCGAACCTGGGCGCCACGCCCCAACCGGTGAGGGGCGCCCCATCGATCGCGGCGAACGCCGGCCAGCCGTCCTGCGCGAACGACGCCGAGGAGCGCGCCAACGCGAGTGGCTTGCCGCCCCGCTTGGCCCCCTTGGCGGCGACGCTCACGGTCAGCTCGCTGAGGATGAAGTTGCCGCCGGCGCGACCGGGTCCGGACGCGGGCAGCGACGGATCGGGGAGCACCTCGATCTCGAGCCCGGTGGTCTTCGGCGGCAGGCCGTCGAGCTCGACGGTGTAGCTGTCCTTTTCGGTGCTCGGCCCCGTCGCGACCAGCGAGCCGTCGGGCAACGGGACGAAGATCACTCCGCCCAACGACTCGACGTGCACCACCTTCAGCACCGACCAGGTCGGCGCCGAACTGGAGTCCTGCAACACGGCGGCCGGCACGACGCAAGCCGCGACGACGCGTACAACGAGCAGAGCGGAGAGCATCAGTTTCCGCCGCCCGCCTTGTCCGGCTTCTCAGGCTTCTCCGGCTTGTCGAGCTGCAGCTCGACCTCGGCGAAGCCGACCGCCTTGTCGTTGTTGGGGCTCTCGACCTTCGCGAGCACCTTCACCTCGATCTTGCGGAGGACCTGCGCGG
>CAYRQC010000011.1:0-6277 GCA_964426265.1 uncultured Phycisphaerales bacterium
AACTGGTGATCGTCGATGCCAACGCCAACAAGGACGTGAATAACACGCCGTCGGGGGCGATCGATCTGGTCGGGAATCTGCACGCGCCGGGTGCCCAGGTGACGACGACGTTCGCGGTTGGCAGGGGACGGGTACCAGTCAACGCACCGGTTTGTCCCGAGGTCATCTATTGGCTGCCGGTTTCGGGCGACGGGATCGGCGCGGTCGATCTCAACGGCTTCGGATTCAATACGAACTTGCCGGGTGCCAATGCGAGCGACTATCGCCACGCAGCGTTGATCGTGCGTGGTGCCGGCAACACGACGAACGCGATCGGGATTCTCGGCATCGGGCCGACGTCGACGGCCACCAATCGATACGCGTGGCCGGTCGGGACGGGGAGCTACAAGTACGGACCTGGGCCGCCACCGACCACGATCGGTGGAGTGACGTGGGTTGGTGCGGGTGCCTCCGATCGTGGCAACTCGGGCACACCCATTCCTGGCGTGAACGAGATGTCGTCCGGCTTCGAGACCCTGGTTCGCAACGCC
Organism: uncultured Phycisphaerales bacterium; assembly: GCA_964426265.1. Lineage (GTDB taxonomy): Bacteria > Planctomycetota > B15-G4 > B15-G4 > SIAN01 > SIAN01. Next base: position 531 of record CAYRQC010000011.1, read on the forward strand.
GACGGCGACGTGATCCTCACGGGAACGACCGGTGGGACGCTCGGCAACGTCGCGGACATGGTGATCGGAGACTTCCTCGACGCGGGGATCTTCGATACGCAGAGCCTCAACAACAACGCGCTGTTCCACACCTCGGCGTTCTGGGGCGGGACGCTTTCGCGCAACGCGCTCAGTGATCCACCGCTGCCGAATCCGCCGCCACTTCGCTACTGGGTCGGTCTCAGCCCGATCGACATCCTGATCGACCAGACCAATCCGCTCGGCAAGGCGCGCCTGATCGAGGGCGACGAGGTCTTTGCCGGAGGCGGCGCTTACGGCTTCGTGATCCCCAACCAGTTTAGCCCCCTTGGTTTCGATTCGGGGCTGCCGCCAGGCGGCCCGATCGGGCCGACGCCGCAGACTTCGAGCGCCGCGCAGGGTTACACCTCCCGCCAGCAAGTCGGGAACTTCCTCTACGCGGTCGACACCGAAGCCGGATCGTTGCAGGTCGTCAACTCGAACACCTTCCAGTTGATTACGTCCATCGACCTTCCCAATCCCGCCGGTGTCGGGGTGATGGCGAACAACCGCTACGTCTTCACGAGCAATTCCGGTGACGACACGATGTCGATCATCGGATCCGATCCGACCCAGGCCGACTTCCACAAGGAGGTCGCCCGTGTTGCGGTCGGGCGCGGACCTGGCCCGATCTCCTGCCAGGTCAACGGCGAGGATGTCTTCGTCGTCAACACACTCGATGACTCGATCAGCATCGTGGAGCTCGGCACCCTCACGGTGCGCGAGACGCTGACGACGCTCGTTGATGGTCCACGGCAAGTGGTGGTGACGGAGCGACAAAACGGCTTCGGCTGGAGCGCTGGCGTCTACTTCGCCTACATCGCCAACTTCACCGGCAACAGCGTCGTGGTCTACGAGTCGGGTCCCGATGGTCCGCAAGGAATCGGCTGCAACGAGATCCTCGGATCGGTTCCGACGGTCGGCGAGCCGATCAATATCTTCGAACCGCGCGGGATGGTCTATTCGCCCTATCCGAACACCGAAGGTCTCTACGCGGGCGGCGTCTTCGTCACGCACCGCAACGACGTCGGGACCGGAATGATCAGCCACATCCAGTTCAGCCACCAGGCGCTCTTCGGGCCGTTGCCGTGCGTACTTCCGCCCGGACGCTTCTTCATCCCGCCTGGGTTCCAGGTGCGCGAGTTCGCAATCACCGGCCAATGGGGCGACAACCAGAACAGCATCTTGTTCGGGAGCAAGCCGAGCTCGGTCGTGCTGAACGACTACCGCTATGACGCCTACTCACAGCTTCCATCTCAGCCGCCGAGCAACGACGGGCGCGGCACGGCCGGCTTTGGTGGCAAGAACTCGCGCCATCCGATCCAGTTCCTGCCGCCGTCGGATCCGCGTTTTCCGCATTGCCCAGTGGTCGAACCCGACCGGATGTACGTCGCGTTCGAGGACTCCGATCGCATCCAGGTGATCGATCCGATCCGTGCCGGCGTGTCGCTCGGTGAGATCCACGACAGCACGGGCATCGGCGTTCGCAAGCTGATTGGCTACTACGGGAGTCAGTGAGCCGGGAGCTTTCGGCCAAGGGATCAGCAGACGACTTCAATGGCGAGGGCCGCGGGTGCAGCAACGCCGCGGCCCTCGGCCGTTTGAAGGTTGCTCCGCCCACCGCATCGGCGGCTCAGGAGCTCTCCGCAGCTCACGGGGTGGCGTCGGGAGTGGGGCAGCTTTGCTAGTGTCGCACCCGTCACTGAGCGGTGGCGTGGCGGCGGATCCAGAGGCACCGAGCGAAGTCGGATGGCTGCTCGAAAGACGTCCCGCACTCTCGACGTCGCGAGCTACTTGCGCCTGACGCGCGGGGTGACCGTGTCGATCGCCTACCTGCTCCCGCTGCTGGCGGCGTACGAGGCCGGGATCCAGCTCACCGGCAGTGGCTTGCGCAATTCGGCGGAGCTCTCACTCAAGATCGCTGCTGGCTTCTTCGGCAGCTGGGGTGTCTGGATCCAGCACGCCGTGCTCGCCGGCGTGCTGTTCGTGGCGATCCGCCTGGCACGTCAGAACGTCCCGGCGATCCGCCTCTACCCAGTGTTTCTCCTCGAGGCGTCGCTGTTCGCGCTGCTGCTCGGACCGCTTCTCTCGCTGCTCGTCGGCAGAGTCGGATTGAAGGTCGACGGTACGCCTGGTACGACCCAGCGGATCCTGCTGTCGATGGGGGCGGGCGTCTACGAGGAGATCGTCTTCCGTTTCCTGCTGCTCGCCGGCGGCTTCGCGTTCCTTCACCGCGGCCTTGGGGTGCGACGCAACCTCGCGTTCGGCAGCGCACTTGGCGTCTCCGCGCTCCTCTTCAGCGCCTACCACCACGTCGGCCCTGGCGGCGAGCCATTCGTGATGTCGATCTTCTGTTTCCGTGCCGCAGCGGGTGTGGCGCTGGGGCTCGTGTTTGCCGGTCGCGGCTTGGCGCTCTGTGCCTATCTACACGCCTTCTACGACATCTTCTGCGACCTCCACTCAGGCGCGACGCCGTGAGGGTGGCGCGCGTCGTGGTCGGAGTCTCGGGTGCCTCCGGCGCGCTCTACGGGCGTGGGGTCGTCGATGCGTTGCTCGCGGCCGGTGCCGAGGTCGAGCTCGTCGTCACGCCGCCCGCACGGCACGTCGCCCGCGACGAGCTTGGCGTCGACTGGGAACTCCCCGACCTCGGGCGTTGGCTCGGTCGATCACTCGATCGCGTCCACGTGCATGCGCACGACGACATCGGTGCCGCGATCGCGTCGGGCTCCTACCCAGTGCAGGGGATGATCGTCGCCCCGTGCTCGATGGGCACGGCCGGCCGCATCGCCGCGGGGCTCTCCGACGCCCTGCTCGAACGCGCCGCCGATGTGCAGCTCAAGGAGCGTCGACCGCTCGTGCTGGTTGTCCGCGAGACGCCGCTGTCGCTGCTCCACCTCGAGAACCTGACGCGCGTCGCGCGCGCCGGCGCCACGGTGATGCCCGCGGCGCCCGGCTTCTACGGCCGCCCCGAGACGATCGCCGATCTCGTTCGTTTCGTCGTGGAGCGCGCGCTCGCCGCCGTCGGCCTGGAGTCACCGCGCACGATCGAGTGGCGCGGTGAGCGGCAACCATGAGCGACGCCCCGGCACAGGGCGTGCTCGCGAAGACGGCGGTCACGCTCGAGATGGTGAAGGTCGGCCACACGATCTTCGCGCTGCCGTTCGCGCTCGTGGCGTTGCTCCTCGCGAGCGGCGGCTGGCCGGGCGGTCGACTCGTGGCACTCGTGGTCGTGGCGCTCCTCTGCGCGCGCGCGGCCGCGATGGCGTTCAACCGGCTTGTCGATGCCGATCTCGACGCCAGGAACCCGCGCACCCGGATGCGCGCGTTGCCGGCGGGCAAGCTCACTCGCGGCTTCGCGGCCGCCTTCGTCGCGATCTGCGTGGTCGGCTTCACCGCGAGCGCGTTTGCGATCAACCGACTCTGCTTCGCCCTCTCGCCGGTCGCGCTTGGCGTCGTGCTCGGTTACTCGTATGCGAAACGGTTCACCGCGCTCTGCCATCTTTGGCTCGGCGCCTCGCTCGGCATCGCGCCGCTCGCCGCGTGGTGCGCGGTGCGCGGCGTCGTCGACGCGACGACCTGGATCCCAGGCACGCTCGCCATCGGCGTCCTGTTCTGGGTGGCCGGCTTCGACCTCATCTACGCCTGCCAAGACGTCGAGTTCGACCGCGGCAACGGCTTGAAGAGCCTGCCGGCTCGCCTCGGTGCAGCGCGAGCGCTGCGGCTCGCCGCCTGGTTTCACGCGATCACGGTCGCGGCGTTCATCGCGGCCGGGCGGCTCGCGCTTCTCGGTGGTTGGTGGTGGAGCGCCGTCGCGGTGGTCGCGCTGTTGCTGGTGCTCGAGCACCGCGTGGCCGATCCGTCCGATCCCAAGCGCATCGAGATCGCCTTCTTCCGCGTGAATGCCGCGATCGGACCGCTGCTGCTGCTCGCGACACTGCTGGAGCTCTTCGCGTGAGCGCGGCTGTCCATCGGCCGGGCGATCCGCTGCCGCCCGCGTTGTTGGTCGGTGCCGGCGCCCGCTGCCTGCTCGACGAGCTGCTGGCGCGCTGCCTGGCACCGGTCGGCAAGGAGGCGGAGATCGAGCGACTGCCCGCAGCGTCGTATCAGAAGGACAAGGAGGCGGGCGGACTGGCGGCGGTGGTGCTGGCGCGGCTGGGCAGCGCGTCGCTCTTCGGCGCGCGCCGCGTCTTGGTGGTGCTCGGCGGGCAGGAGCTGGTGCGCGACAAGTCGGCGAAGGCGTGGATCGAGAAGCCGTCGGCTCGCACCCACCTGGTCATCGCCGTGGTGCGCTCACCGAAGGACGGGCTGCCCGCGGTTCCCGCGACGCTGCCGCTGCCGACGCTCTGGGAGCCGGGCCCGCAGTCGTCCGGCGAGCTGCGCAAGTTCCTCGAGCGGCGGCTCGCGAGCCGCGGCGGACGCGCGACTCCGGCGGCGTTCGCGGCGCTCGAGGAGCAGGCGGGCGCCTCGCTCGACACGCTCGACTCGGAGCTCGAGAAGCTGTCGCTCCTGCGGCTCGATCAGCCGATCGACGCGTCGGACATCGAGGCGCTGTGCGGCCACTCGACGGGGCGCGACTTCGATCGCCTGTGGCAGACGCTGCGGTCCGCCCGGCTCGGCGAGGCGCTCGGGCTGGTCGAGACGATGGCGCGCGAGGGGCTCGTGCTCTTCGGTGGGGGCCGCGTCTACGGTGCCGTCGCGGTGGCGAGCGCCCTGCTGCCGATGCTGCTCGCGCGAATCCGCCGCGTCGCCGCGGTCGCGACCGCGAACGACAAGCTCGTCAGTGCGGTCGGCGCGGCACTCGAGATGAAGCCCGGCTACATCCACTTCCTCCAGCAGGACGGACGCGCGCTCGGCTTCCGACTCGGAAGCTGGCAGGCGGCGGCGGTGGCGGCCGAGGTCCAGCAGAAACGGGGTGCGGGTCGCAGCGACGAGGAGCTGCTGGAGCAGCTTCTCGTGCAGCTCGCGGCGCGCTGACCGGCTGCCGACGAAGGAGCGCCCCGATGCCGATCACGCGCCTGCCTACCGCCGTCATCGACCAGATCGCCGCGGGCGAGGTGGTCGAACGGCCGGCGAGCGTGGTGAAGGAGCTGGTCGAGAACGCGCTCGACGCCGGTGCAACGCACGTGCGGGTCGAGGTCGAGGGTGGGGGCCTCACCCGGATCGCCGTTCACGACGATGGCGCGGGGATCCCCGCCGACGAGTTGACGCTTGCGCTCGAGGCGCATGCGACGTCGAAGATCGCCGTGACCGACGACCTGCTTGCGGTGCGCACCTTCGGTTTTCGCGGCGAGGCGCTCGCCAGCATCGCCTCGATCGCGCACGTCACCCTCGCGTCGCGTTCGCGACAGAGTGAGGCCGGTGCCGTTCTCGTCGCGCGCGGCGGTGTGCCCGAGCCGTTGCGGCCGCTCGCGCGCGCGCCGGGCACCACGATCGAAGTGCGCGACCTCTTCTTCAACACACCCGCGCGCCGCAAGTTCATGAAGGCGGAATCAACGGAGCTGGCGCACATCACCGATGCGGTGCTACGGGTGGCGCTGGCGCGGCTCGATGCCGGGTTCGAGCTGCAGAGCCACGGCCGGCGCGCATTCAAGCTCGAAGCCGGGCAGGGCATCCGAGCGCGCGTGGCCGCCGGCTTCGGTCGCGAGCTGGCAGAGTCGTTGATCGAGGTGCGGCTCGATCTCCAGGTGCTT
>CAYRQC010000012.1:0-3129 GCA_964426265.1 uncultured Phycisphaerales bacterium
GGATGTCGACCAAGCTCAAGCTGGCGACGGCGACCATGGTGGTCGCCTGCGGGACCTTCGCGGTCGTGAAGCTCTGGGAGGGACCGGGCTCACCACCGAGGAGCGACCTGGCGAGTGCAACCCACGGATCGCCGGCTCTGCCAACCCCCGCGACGGCCGACGCCCCGCAGCAGCCGATTCCGGCCACGGCGACGCGGGTTGCCGAAGAGCTGCCAAGCCGTCCGCCTTCGGCGGAGCGCGAGCAGCCGTCGCAGTGGGCGATCGAGGGAGTTGTGCGCTCGGCGGACGGCGCGCCGGTGGCGAATGCTGCGATGCTGATCGAGTCATCGTCGCGGCGCCGACTGTCGACACTCGACGGCGTCTGCCGCTACGCGGCCGACATGCTTCGCTCCCTTGGGTCGCCGGAATCGGGGGTATTCGCGACCACCAGCGACGCGGACGGCTTGTTTCACTTCGATCGGAGCGAGCTGCGCGGCGGCGTCACTTTCGCCGCGACGCATCCGGACGAAGGGATTGCCTGTCTCGTCGGATCGCTGGTCGATCCGGATCGTGCACCGCTCCACGTCGAGCTCACGCTTCTTCGGGGGATCGTGCTCCACGGTGTGGTTCGCGACGAGCAGTCGAATCCGATCGCCAGCGCTTTCGTGATGGCGACCGGATACGAGGGAGAGGGCGATCGGCAGATCGGCTCCTCGCTCTGCGTGATCCATGTCGATGCGCAAGGTGCCTACCGGACGCTGTCGCTTCCCTGGCGACGGTTGTCGCTCCAGTGCTCAGCCGATGGCTTCGTGGAGGCGGCCACCGATGAGCTCACGATCGGCGAATCGGATCGCGACCACCGGCACGATTTCACGCTCGCGCGAGCTCGTCCGATCCGCGGACGGATTGTCGCGTTCGACGGCGGTGCGGCACACCTCGACCGCATCCCGCGCGAGCTGCTCGTGATCGGATCGGCCGGTGATCCTGCGTCGTCGGCTCGGCGGTCGCACGACCTCCACCAGCTCGGCCAGCAGGGCACACTGCAGCGTGAGGACGATCGCTACGAGCTCATACCCACCAGCACGGACTGGTCGGTCGCGTTCGTCTCGATCTGGAGCGACGGGGTGCTCCTCGGCATGGCCGCGGTCACCGAGCCGGGGGTGGGGCCGGATGTCCGTGTCGACCTCGCGCGCATCCCGGCCGCCCGACGCAAGGCGACGCTCCTCCTGGAAGTGATCGAAGCGCAACAGGGTGCACCGATTGCCGACTTCGACGTCTTCCTGAAGCGCGATCCGCACGACGTGCTCGACCGCTCGGACCGGGGTCTACGCCGCCAGGCGCGAGGTACGGACGGGACGCTCGCGCTCCCCGAGCTCGAGCTTGGTCGCTACGAGGTCGAGGTGCGAGCCGATGGGCTGGCGCCGCGCGTCGTCCGGGCCACGGTGCAGGCAGATCCGTTGGCGTCGACACTACTCGTCGAGCTTGCGGCGGCAGCTCGCAAGATCCATGGCCGCGTCGTCGACGAGAGTGGCCGTGAGCTGGCGGGGGCGCAGGTCTGTGTGCTCGACGCCGAGGGCGCCGTCGCACTGCCGTTTCCTGGCTACACCACGACCACGACCACCGACGGCGAGTTTGCCTTCGATGGGATTCCCGCAACGGCGGTCGCCGTCGTCGCCGAGTTCAAGGGGCTCGCACCCGTTGGCACCCGTATCGCGAGCGACGACACGCCGATCGTGCTCTCGCTGCGAGCCGGCGTGATCGTGTCACTCGAGCTGAAGTGCGCGGGCGAAGGGTTCGACGGCGGCTGCTCGATGGTCGTTCGCGACGATGCGGGCATCCCGGTGATCGATCAGCTGCGTCACGGTGCGATCGTCCGGATGTTCGGCCGCGGCTTCACCATGCAGCTCGTCCCTGGCGTCTACACCGTGGAGCTCTTCGCCAACGGCTTCCACGGCGCGCCGGTCCGGTTTCGCGCCGCGGCCGGCGAAACGGTGACCGTCGAGATGGTCCAAGACGCGTAGCGGGCGCGCGGCGCTGCGATCAGCTGCCGAAGACCAGCTCCAGCCCGGCGGTGAACGACAGCCCCTCCGCCGCAGCCAGGTCAAGCTCGAGCGCCTGCACGAAGAGGTGGTAGTTGCAGAGCGCCTCGTCGTCCGGGACGTCGCCGACGAGCGTGGTGCCACCGGCAGGCACCGTGAGCAGGAGCGACGTGAACGGGAGGACCAGAAGATCGCCGCCTTTGCGCGTGGGGTTCGCGACCGGCTGATCGCCGATCAGCACGGCCGCGATCGTTCCGAGACTCGTCGAGTCGCCGAGGTCGACCGTCACCGTCGTGCCGAGCACGGGGTTGCTCCGCGCGGTGAGGCCCGGGACGCCGAGCGCGCCCGGGAAGCCGGTGCCGTAGTTGCTCCAGCTCGCCGGCAGGCAGAGGTGGTGGACGAAGATGTCCGCGACGCCGTTCGAATCACCGGCGACGAGGTTCGTGGCGTGGCTGAAGAAGGTCGCGTAGGAGCCGTCCGGCGCGAGCGAGCCGGAATGGCTGTCGCCATCGCCTTGTGCGCCGTTCGAGTCGACACTGATCCGCCGTGTCGTACCGCGCTGCCGGTCGCGGAGAAAGACGTCGTACGCGCCGTTCGTGTCGTTCGACACGAGGTCGGTCGCGAAGCTCTGGAACTCGATGTAGCGGCCGTCCATCGAGATGCGCGGATGGAGGCTCGCCTTGTTCCCGACCGCGCCCGCGAGACCGCTGCTCACCAGCTCCGTCGTGCCGGTCGGAAGGTCGTGGACGAAGATGTCGCCGGTCTTGTTGGTGTCGCCGGGCACCAGGTTGTCGGCAGCGCTGTAGAACGCGACGACATGGCCGTCCTCGGAGATGCGCGCCGAGTCGGAATGGCCGTGCATGCCTTCCGTGCCGGCCGAATCGACGCTCACGCGGATCGTCGTGTGCAGGAGGCGATCGTGCACGAAGACGTCCTGCTTCCCGTTCGAGTCGCCGGGCACGAGGTTGGTCGCGTCGCTGACGAACGCAACGCGGTTGCCGTCGCCCGAGATCGTGGTCGTGTAGCTTCCGCCATTGGACTGGCCGCCGGCCGAATCGACGCTCACGCGCTCGATGGTGCGCGTCTGCCGGTCGAAGACGAAGCTGTCCGA
>CAYRQC010000013.1:0-8112 GCA_964426265.1 uncultured Phycisphaerales bacterium
GATCTCGGCTTCCGCAACGACGCCGCGCTGCTGTTCCATGCCGAGCCGAGTGTCGACCTCGTGCTGCGCGTCGTCGATGAGCGCGGCGCGCCGACCACGGCCGCCTTCGTCGTGCGCGACACGCTGGGGCGCCTCTATCCATTGCCATCGAAGCGGCTCGCTCCCGATTTCTTCTTCCATGAGCAGGTCTATCGCGCCGACGGCGAGACGATCCGACTGCCGGCCGGCAGCTACACGGTTTGCTGCACGCGCGGGCCCGAGTATCTGGCGATGCAACAGACCGTCGTGATCGAGCGTTCCGAGGCGCGGCCGGTCGCGACGTTCGCGCTGCAGCGTTGGATCCACCCGGCGGCGCTCGGTTGGTACTCCGGCGACCACCACGTGCATGCGGCGGGTTGTGCCCATTACACCGATCCGAGCCGCGGCGTCACGCCGGCCGACATGCTGCGCCACTTGGTGGGAGAGGACCTGGTCGTCGGCTGTGTGTTGAGCTGGGGGCCCTGTTGGTATCACCAGAAGAGCTTCTTCGAAGGCGCCGTGAGTCCGCTCTCGACGGCGGCGAACTTGATGCGCTACGACGTCGAGGTCTCCGGTTTCCCGTCGAGCCATGCCGGCCACCTCTGCCTGCTCGGCCTGACGGAAGACGACTTCCCCGGCACGACGCGGATCGAGGAGTGGCCGAGCTACGACCTCCCGATCCTGCAGTGGGGCAAGAGCCAGGGCGCGGTCGTCGGCTTCAGCCACTCGGGCTTCGGCCTCGAGACCAGGGACCGCGCGCTGCCGAGCTTCGAGGTGCCGCGCTACGACGGGATCGGCGCCAACGAGTACGTCGTGGACGTGACGCATGACGCGGTCGACTTCATCTCCGCCGGCGACACGCCCTGGCCCTTCGAGCTCTCGACCTGGTACCACACCAACAACGCCGGTTTCCGGACTCGATTGAGCGGTGAGACCGACTTCCCGTGCATCTCGGGTGAGCGCGTCGGCCTCGGCCGCGTCTACGCGAAGGTGGATGGCGAGCTCGACTACGGCGCGTGGCTCGCCGCCGTGAAGGCGGGCCGCTCCTACGTCTCGGAGGGGCACGCTCATCTGCTCGACTTCCGGGTGGACGAGCGATCGGTGGGGACGGGCGAGAGTGAGCTCGCGCTCGCCGGGCCGGGTGTCGTCCAAGCTCGCGTGACGGCCGTGGCGCGGCTCGCCGCGGCGGGTGCCGAGGCCGCGGCGGTCGAGAGCGTGCGCGCGCGGCCGATCGAGCAGTGGCCCTACTGGAGCGTCGAGCGCGCGCGCGTGGGCGCCACGCGGCGGGTGGCGGTCGAGCTCGTCGTCAACGGGCGCGCGATCGCTGCACAGGAGATCGAGGCGGACGGAACCGCGCGGGAGCTCGTCTTCGAGGTGCCACTCGCGCAGAGCAGCTGGCTCGCCTGCCGGATCTTCGCGAGCGCCCACACGAACCCGATCTACGCGCTGATCGCCGGCCAGCCGATCCGCGCGTCGCGCCGCAGCGTGCAATGGTGCCTCGACGGAGTCGACGTCTGTTGGAGGTCGAAGGCCGGCCAGTTGAAGTCGTGCGACCGCGCCGCCTGCGAGCAGGCCTACGAACTCGCGCGCGCCACCTATCGGAAGCGGCTCGCCGAGTGCCAGACGGAGTAGGGGAGCCGGCCTGCTCGAAGGTCGGCTCGTGGTCGTGCGCCTACGCGGTCAAGAGTTGGCGCGCCTCCTCACAACCCGGCGCCGGGAACCCGAAGCCGCTGGCGAGGGCGCGCGTGAGTGCGACCAGATAGGGCGCGCGATGCGCCGGTCGCGCGGCCGCGTGCTCCTCCTGCGCGGTCCGGAAATACTTCTCGGAATGGAGGGCGCCGTCCTCGCTCACCGCGAAGCCGAGGAGCAGCGAGAAGAGCGGATCGGCCGGGTGGCTGAGCTCGCAGTAGCGACGAGCCGCGATGCACGCGGCGCGCTGATCGCGATCGCGAATCCGCCCGTCGATCTCACGGAGCAGCGCGGCAGGGTCGCTGAGCGTGCATGGTTCGCTGGCGTGGTCGAACGGCTCGGCACCCGCTTGCGACGACTGGCCGGCGGTGTGGAAAGCCGCGGTGATCAGGTTGGCGAAGGTGTTCGGCGCGTCCCCGAGACGTGCGAGGTGGCGCCACGCGTTCACCGAGTCCGACGCATGGATCCCGACCGAGGCGCCGTGCATGCTGCCGCGCGGCTTGCCCGCGCTCTCATCCTTGCGTCCCGGATCGTGCAGGACGAGGCGGGTGGCCGCGAGCGACAGCGCCGCACCGATCGCCTCCGGATCGAACCCTTCGGCGAGCGCGGCGGCCGCTGCCGCCGCTGCGGTCGCGCGGTCGGCGCCGAAATAGGTGGCGCTCTGTTGCTCGATCCAGCCGTCGTCGGCCGCCCGGGTGCCGCGCGGTCGCTCGTTCAGATGGTGCTCTTCGAGCAGCTTCGGCAAAAGCGCGGCGATCTCGGAGACTGGGGAGCCGCGCTTCGCCCGTTGTGTGTCCTCGTCGATGCAGAAGCGGACCGATTGGCGGAGCAGCGTCGCGGCGTGCTGGTCGCCGGTGAGCCGCAACAGGTCGAAGGCGCGCCACGCCAGGACGATGCGGTGGACGTTGATGTCGTCGCGAATGACCTTCTGGAGCTGCTCGTAGGCCGCGGCGGGAGAGCGGGCGGTGAGTGCCACCAGGCTCTGCTCGGCGGCGTCGCGATCGCGGCGCCGCATGGCGTCGACGAGATTGGTGTCCTGCGCCGCACCCTCGATCGGCTCGATCGCGTCGGCGTCGCTCTTGCCAGCGTCGTGGATGAAGCGCGTGGTGCGATGCAACACCTTCAGCACCGGCAGCGCTGCCAGCGGAGCCGGCATCTGGGCGGCCATGTCGTAGCTCGGCAGCAATGCCATCAGCGCGTGGTAGCCGTTGTAGTCGGTGCCGCCGAGTGCCCGGGAGTTCGCGAGTGCGCCGGCGGCGACCAGCTCGGAGAGCGCTGTACCGGCGCGCAGCCGTTGCACCAGCAGCGGCAGGAGGGCGTCGGCCTGGGTCGCCTGGATCAAGTCGACGAGCGGGTCGAGTGCACCGAATCGCAGCCGCGCGATCGGCGCGAGCTCGAAGGCCCGCGCGATGCCGAGGCGCTCCGCGAACACGAACCCCAACGCGACCCCGCCGATCCCACTCCCGATTTGCCCCAGGAACTCACGGCGGCTCTTCGTGGACATGGGTTCGCTCCTTCGGAGTCACCACGCGGCTCGCGTCACTCGTTGCAACCGATCGCTGCGACCCCGGTCTCGACGTTGAAGGCTTCACGACACTTGGTTCGAACGCGTCGAAGCATAGTGAAGAGGATCGTCGTGTGACCTGTCTCGGTAGCCGCACTCGTCCCGCTGCCTCGCAGGTCCGAGCCGTGTTTCGCGCCCCGCGGTTCACGGACTCTTGTGGACGAGATCTCCCGCGGAGCGGATCAGCGGCACGCCCGCATCGACGCGGTCGGCACCCCAGGGTGTTCGAGCGGCGCGCAGGTCGTTCGCGATGAGCTGGATGTCGCGGCTTCCGTCGCCGGCGACGTGGAGAAACTCGCCGGTTCCGGCAAGCGCCGTGCAACCACGGATCACCGCGCCGTCCACCTTCGTGAGGACGATCGTCGGAGCCGCGCCGGCGGGGTCGGCCTGGCGAGCGCTGATGGACTCGAGCGTGAGCCCGCGAACGGCCTCGGCCGCCAACGCGCTCCTCCAGCGCGGCGACGCCGGTTCGTCCCAATACACCTCGACGTTCTTCATCTGGAAGTGGGTGGCATGGCGGATGGTGAGCGCGTGCTCCGCCGTCTCGTAGGGAGCGGCCGGATCCCACGTCATGTGCAGCGCGAGCCCGTCGATCGTCACGTTGTCGAGCGGCCGGTCGGGATGCCCCTCGAGCGAGCTGGTCCCGATGCCGTGCGCGATCACGTTGCGGATCAGCACGTTGCGGATCGAGCCGGCGGGCGGCAACTGGTCGGCAGAGAGCTTGGGATCGATCTCGTTGCGCCGCTTGATGTTGAAGTGGATCGGGTCGCCGTCACCCCACCAGAACCAGTCGCGGCGCGTGCACTCGATCGTCAGGTTGGAGAGGACGACGTCGCTCACGTAGCCGCCGTCGAAGACCATGAAGGCGATGCCGCGATTGGAGTTGGTGATCACACAGTTGTCGATCGCGACGCGCCGCACACAGTTCTGGTTGCCGTCGCAGAACTTGATCGCGCTCGACGACGAGGTGAGCCGGCAGTTGGTGACGGTGATGTCCTCGCACGGCCGCGCCGGTCCGAAGAGGTTGGTGGAGTAGAAGACGAGGGCGTCGTCGCCGGTCTCGATCGTGCAGTTCGAGATGTGGAGATCGCGGCAGCCGTCGGGATCGATGCCATCGGCCCAGACGCCGTCGGCGAGGCTGGTGCGGATGTCGATGCCGTCGATGACGATCCGCTCGCAGCCCCACAGGTGCATCGTCCAGCTCGGTGAGCGGACGAACGAGAGCCCGCGGATCTGCACGTCCTTGCAGCGGACCAGGCGCACCAGGTGGCCGACGGAGTCCTTCTTCGGGAACGAGCGGCGGAGCGACTTCCCCGCCGCGACCGCGCGCAGCCGATTCGGCTCGATGTAGCAATCCTCGTGGTCGTTCTCGCGCAATTCGTACTCGGCGCGGCCGTCGATCGTCCCGCGACCCTCCAGCCCGATGTTCTCGAGGTCGGCGCCATGGAACAGTGCTTCGGTGGGGAAGGCCTCCTTCCCCTTGGCCGAGAAGACGATCGCGCCGGCCTCGACGATGACGCGCACGTGGCTCTTCAGCTCGATCGAGCCCGACGTGTACTCGCCCGGAGGAAAGAGCACGCTGCCGCCGCCCGCCGCCGCGCAGGCGTCGATCGCCCGCTGGATCGCCGGGCGCGCGTCGTCGGCCGACTTGCCGGTCGCGCCGTAGTCACGCACATCGAACGCCGCGCTGCGTGTCTGCAGTGGCGCGGCGCAGGCGACGAGCGTCAGGAGGCACGCGATCATGGAAGCTCCTCAGACGATCCTCAGCTTCTCGATCTGCTTCGAAACCACTCTCGCCATCAGCTCGGGAGCCCGTGGCGCGCGACGTCGAGGATGCAGTCGACGAAGCGCCCGATCTCCGGCAGGGTCGTGTAGACATGCGGCGTCACCCGGATGCCACTGACTCCCGGAAAGACCATCGGTGAGACGACGATCCGGCATTTCTGCAGCAGGTACTCGGCGAGCTTCCCGGGCTCGATCCCGTCGATCGACATGGTGGCGACGCCGCATGACTGCGCGGGATCGGTCGAGGTGATGAGCTTCACTTTTGGGTCGGCGCAGACCGGCCGCGCCCACGCCTCGCGCAGGAAGCGCATGCGCGCCTGCTTGCGCGCGGCGCCGATCGCCTCGTGCAGCCGCGCCGACTCGGCGATCGACAGGAAGATCGGCACGGGATGGGTCCCGAACTCCTCGAACTTGCGGATGTCGCCGCTCTTGGGGTCGGCGTGCGCGAAGAGCGGCCAGATCGTCGGGATCAGCTCCTTGCGCACATAGAGCATCCCGTTGCCGACCGGCGCCGAGAGCCACTTGTGCAGGCTGGTGCCGTAGAAATCGCATTCGAGGTCGTCCCGCTTGGCGTCGATGTGGGCGAAGGCGTGCGCACCGTCGACGATCGACAGGATCCCCTTGCTGCGCGCGAGCCGGCAGAGCGCCTGCACCGGCAGGATCTGCCCCGTGATGTTCACGACATGACAGAAATGGAGCACGCGCGTCTTGGGTGTGATCGCCTGTGCGAAGAGCGTGACGATCTCGCCGAGATCCTTCGGCGGCACCGGCAGCGTGATCTGCTTGAAGACGATCCCTTCGCGTGCCGCCCGCTGCTTCCACGCCGTCACCATGCGCGGGTAGTCGTGCGTGGTGGAGAGCACCTCGTCGCCCGGCTTCAGCTCGATCCCGAAGGTCAGCGTCTCGAGCGCCTCGGACGCGTTGCGGACGATCGCGATCTCTTCCGGGCTCGCCCCGAAGATCCCGGCCAACTGGGTGCGGACCGTCTCCTTCTGTGGGTTCAGGACGCCCATGAGATTGTGGTACATCGTCTGGTTCGCGAAGCGCCACATCCGGAAGAGCGCTTCGAGTGCCGCGCGCGGCGCCGGCGAGCAGCCGCCGTTGTTGAGGTTGAGCAGCGACCGATCCGCATCCCACGCATCCTGGATCGTGAGCCAGAAATCCTCATCGCTCGCGACCTCGACCGGCGTGCGTGCCGCGACTCTCTTCGCCGCCGCCTGCACGCGCTCCATCGCGACCATCCCGAACGTCGATGCGAGCGCGCCGACCCCCGCCGCACGCCCGAGGCCCTGCACGAACTCCCGGCGGCTCGAGCGGTGGAATGACGGCATCGGGGCGACTCCGTGACGAAGAGTGGGGGACGAATCGGGATGGACGGAAGGTGAGTTGATGAACCGCGTGACTGCGACCCGAAGTCACTCCGGATTCGGCGGCAGCTCGTAGATCCCGTGGCGGCCGTCGAGCAGCCGGCCTTGGCGCACCAGCTCGTCCCAGACTTCACGCGGGAAGCGGTCGGGTGGCGTGATGCCCACGATCCCCGACTTGCGACCGCTGCTCATCGGGCCGACGCCGACGCCCGACTCGGCGTCGAGCCGCGTGAGCTTGAGGCTCTTGCGGAACGCCTTGATGGCGCTCTTCAGCACGCCGCGATCCTGCTCCGGCAGGAGGCTCTTGCCGGTCAGCCAGTCGGCGACCAGTGCCCGCAGCGCCGCCGCGTCCCTGACGTCGATGATGCGCGCGAGCTCCGTCTCGCTGGCGCGCGTCGGCGCGAGGGCCTCGTCGGCCTTGGCCCAAGCCTGCGCGTTCGTGGGATCGGCGGTGAGCTCCTCGCTGACGGCAGCCAGCAGCTTGCTCAGGAGCGACTTTTGTGGATCGAACATGGCCGGCGACGATAGCTCCTACACTCGTTTCGCCGCGCTCCCCGGTCGCGCGGAGGAGGAGGCTGCCGTGACTCGCAAGCAAAGTGTCATTGCCCCCGATTGGTGGGACTACACGACGCTCGACGACGAGCTGCTTCGGGACGCCGCGGCGCTGACCGTCGAGCAGTTGCTCGGGCTCACCCGGCCAGGCTTCCGGATCGTGGTCTACGACTCGCTGGAGGCGTTCTATCTCGCCGAGGCGCTCGAGTACGTGACCGCCTGGCGGCAGTCGACCGCCGACCGCCCGGTCGGGATCTGCGGGCCGATCGGTCCGACCGAGCAGTTGCCGCTCGTCGCGCAGCTGGTGAACGAGCTCGGGATCGACGTCCGCTCGGCCCACTTCTGGGGCATGGACGAGTGGGTGCAGGGCGGCAAGGAAGTGCCGGCCGACCATCCACTCTCTTTCGAGCGGGCCGATCGGACCCTCTGCTTCGACCGGATCCACGGGAAGCTGCGCATGCCCGACGCGCAGCTCCATTTCCCGAAGGCCGACACCGCCGTCTATCGCGCGAGCTGGGCCGGGGTGCGGTGCGCCGTGATGCAAGGCGGCCAGGGTGAGGTGAAGCACTGGGCCTTCAACGATCCGCCGCGTCGCGTCGGCCAGTGGCAGGCCGAGCCGCCGCCGCCGTCCGAGTACCGCAAGCTCGCCACGCGCGTTGTCGATCTCCACCCGCTCACGCTCGCGCAGAACGCGCGCACGTCGGGCGGCGGCAACCTCGCGCTCGTTCCCACGCAGGCGATCTCGGTCGGCCCGGTGGAGACGTGGCGAGCCGAGAAGGTCTCGATCTGGCACGCCGGCACCCATGACAACCCGTTCGGCCAACGCCTCACGACGTTGATGATCGCCAAGCGACTCCCCGATACATCGGTCCCGATGTCACTGCTCGCCGACCACCCAAACGTCCAGTTCAACTTCTTCCGCGGCGGGATCGGGACGTGTGAGGTGGAGATGCACTGAGAGTCTGAGCAAGAGTCCCGACTGGGTACGGACGACTGCGGCTGCCTGGGGTCAGGTTGGTGTCTCCGTGAAGTGCCAACGAGCGAGGTGGTGCTCGCGGATGAGTCGATCGATCTGCTCCAGGACCGGATCCGCCAGCGGTTTGAAGCGCGGGTATTTCGGGGCGGCGCGATCGTCCA
>CAYRQC010000014.1:0-3138 GCA_964426265.1 uncultured Phycisphaerales bacterium
CGTGTTCCGGAGCCGCCGCCGACGTCCTGGCGCAGGAGACGACGAAGACACTGCCGGTTTTCGTCGACGGCCAAGCGCAGATCGTCGAGGGTTTCCGCGATCCGAAGGTCTGGATTCGCGAGGAGCTCTGGGTCGAGGCGGAGTTCGACACCGACGGTGACGGCGCGAAGGATCGGATGCACGTCGACGTCACGCGGCCGCGGCAGACCGACTCGGAGGGGCTGCAAGTCCCGATCGTCTACGAGTCGAGCCCTTACTACTCCGGCACCGCGTCGACCGATCCACACTTTTTCTGGGATCCCCATCAAGAGGTCTACGGAAAGCCACATCCGCGCCAGCACGCGCCGGCGATCCCCTTCCAGAAGGTCCACTCGCGCATCTCCGAGTCACTGGTCGGCGACTGGGTGCCGCGCGGCTTCGCGGTGGTCCACTCGGAATCGCCGGGCACGGGACTGTCGCAAGGCTCTCCCACGGTGGGCGGCCCGAACGAATCGCTCGGTCCGAAGGCGGTGATCGATTGGCTGAACGGACGCGCCAAGGGCTTCACGGCCGTGAAGGGCGGCAAGGAGGTCAAGGCCTATTGGTCGACCGGCAACGTCGGCATGACCGGCACCTCCTACAACGGCACGATCCCGCTCGCGGCGGCGATCACCGGCGTCGAAGGCTTGAAGGCGATCATTCCGGTCTCACCGAACACCTCCTACTACCACTACTACCGCTCGAACGGACTGGTCCGCCATCCGGGTGGCTGGATCGGCGAGGACATGGACGTCCTCTTCGACTTCATCCACAGCGGCAATCCCGACCGGCGCGACTATGGCGATCGAGTGATCCGCGACGACGAGCTGTTGAAGGGGCTCGATCGGGTCACCGGTGACTACAACGATTTCTGGGCCGCGCGCGACTACTGGAGCCAGTTGAAGTCGGTCACCGCCGCGACGTTGCTCGCGCACGGCTTGAACGACTGGAACGTCATGCCCGAGCACAGTGTGCACATCTACCAGGCGTTGAAGTCGCAGGGCGTCCCGGTGCAGCTCTACCTCCATCAGGGTGGCCACGGTGGCGACCCGCCGCTCACCCAGATGAACCGCTGGTTCACCCGCTACCTCTACGAAGTCGAGAACGGTGTCGAGGACGATCCGCTCTGCTCGGTCGTGCGCGAAGGCACCAGTCCGTCGCAGCCGATCACCTACGCCGACTACCCGAATCCGGCGGCCGCTTTCGTGACGTTGCGGCCCGGCGCCGGCGGTGAACGGATCGGGACACTCGGTGTATCGGCAACTGCGATCGAGGAGAAGGAGACGAAGGAGACACTCTCCGACGACGCGTCGATCAGCGGCGCCGATCTCGCCAAGGCCGAGACCTCGCCGCACCGGTTGCTCTATGCAACAGCACCCTTGACCGCTGCCCTGCACCTGTCGGGAACGCCGCGCGTCAAGATCCGCCTCGCCTCCAGCAAGCCGGCCGCCAACCTCTCCGTCTGGTTGGTGTCATTGCCGTGGACCGGCGGGCGCGACATCAATGCCGACGTGATCAATCGCGGCTGGGCCGATCCGCAAAATGCCCACTCACTCACCAAGAGCGAACCGCTCGTGCGCGGCAAGCTCGTGGACGTCGAGTTCGAGCTGCAACCCGACGACCAGGTGATCCCGGTCGGCGAACGGATCGCGTTGATGCTCATGTCGAGCGACCACGATTTCACACTGTGGCCCGAGCCAGGCACCAAGCTGACGATCGATCTGTCGGGGACCTCGCTCGAGCTGCCGGTCGTCGGCGGTGAGGAGGCGCTCCGCAAGGCGACCGAGAAGTGAGCGGGGGCCCGCGCTGCCGGTTGCGGGTCGCAGCGACGCGGCGCGAGTGCACGCGATCGAGGTGAACGCGCCGGTGCTCGCACGATCGCGGTGAGGTCTTCGTGGATCGGTCGCCACGAGTGTGTTTCCGTCACGCCGATCCCTGGACGCTTTCGAGCGAGGGCCATTCCCTCGTTCTCGTCGAGCGCGGCACCGGAGCCGTCCATCCCGCGCCCGGAGCATGGGAGTGACCACGATGATGCGTGCTATCGGCGGGCTTCTGTCGTTGGCGTTCGTGGGTTGGTTCGTGTCGTTGACCTGCGCGCAGCAGCGAACTCCACTTGCAGCGCCGGATCCGGCCGCGCCGGCGTTCCGCGCGGTGGCTCCCTCGCAGTTGAGCGACACGATTTGCCAACTGGAGTACCACTACTCCACACGGAACCAGGATTCAGGTGTGGTCTGGAGCGCTCCCAACCGTTCGCAGGAGCTGCGGAGCCGTGTGAGCAGCAGCGGGGTCGAGGTCTTTCCACGCGAGATCGACGCAAGTGGCGAAGGTGCGCGGTGGAAGCTCCGGCTTCGGACCGCGAGCTTCGGCCGCGACGGCGACGCCCGCGATATCGAGTGCCGCGGCGTCACTGCCGCTGCAAGCCGCGTCGAGCTCGATCACGGTCTGCTCGTCGAGTGGTTCCTCAACGACGAGCGCGGGATCGAACAGGGCTGGACGATCGCGAATCCGCCATCCGGCGCAATCGAGCCGCTTTGGATCGGTCTCGAGTTCGGCGGCGATCTTGGCGTCCGGATCGATGAAGGCGGTCGCTCGGCGGCGTTGGTCGATGCCGCCGGTGCAGTGACGATGCGCTACCGCGGACTGGCGGCCTTCGATGCCACCGGCCGCGAGCTCGAGGCGCTCCTGCTGCCGAGCCCGACCGGTGTGGGCATTCGCATCGACGATCGCAACGCGATCTATCCGGTGCACGTCGACCCGATCCTGTCGGGACCGGCCTGGACGGCCGAGGGCGATCAGCCATCGGCCTTGTTCGGGGCGTCGGTGGCGAGCGCCGGCGACGTGAACGGCGACGGCTACAGCGACGTGATCGTCGGCGCCACTGGTTTCGACAACGGCCAGACGGACGAGGGCCGAGCGTTCGTGTACCTGGGCTCTGGCGCAGGGCTCTCCACGAGCGCCGCGTGGACGGCCGAGAGCGATCAGAACGGCGCGTTCCTTGGCTTCTCCGTTGCGACGGCCGGCGACGTGAACGGCGACGGCTACAGCGACGTGATCGTCGGATCCTACGGATACGACAACGGCCAGCCGGAAGAGGGGCGAGCGTACTTGTACTTTGGCTCA
>CAYRQC010000015.1:0-2593 GCA_964426265.1 uncultured Phycisphaerales bacterium
CATGTGATGGTGTAGCCCACGAGGGGTGGCAACCTCCATTCGATCGGTTCGAAGAGATGCGCTGATTCACGCATCGGGAATGGTGCGGAAAACGTCGGCGTAGGATCCCCGGATCGGTACGAGGACGCGTTGCCGGCGGAAATGAACACGGGCGCGGCCAGCGTTGCCGCCAGCCGCGCCCGATTGAAGTCGTAGGTCCCGCGCGCGCCGATCAGATGAACAACGGCGCCAACACCAGCGTGATCGTCGCGAGCAGCTTGATCAACACGTGCAGCGACGGCCCGGCCGTGTCCTTGAACGGGTCGCCCACCGTGTCGCCGACGACGGCGGCCTTGTGGGGGTCGGACTTCTTGCCGAAGACCACGCCGTCGATCTTGAACTCGCCGCTTTCGATGAACTTCTTGGCGTTGTCCCAGGCACCGCCGGCGTTGTTGAGGAACGTCGCGAGCAGGATGCCGGCGATGGTGCCGACGATCAGGAAGCCGGCGACCGCCTCGGCGCCACAGCCGAACTGCTTGAAGATCAGGCCGACCGCAATCGGCATGCAGACCGCCCAGAGGCCGGGCTTCACCATCTCGCGCAGCGCGCTCTTGGTGACGAGGTCGACACACTCGCGGTAGTCGGGCTTCTCGGTGCCCTTCAAGATCCCTGGCTTCTCGCGGAACTGCTTGCGAACGGCCTCGATCACCGCGTAGGCCGACTTGCCGACCGCCTTGATGGTGAGCGAGGTGAAGTAGAAGACGAGCGTCGCGCCAAGCAGCCCGGCGACGAAGATCCTGGGCTGCGAGATGTCGACCGACTTGAGCTCGGTGCCGAAGTTCTTGACCTCGTCGAGGTAGGCCGAGAAGAGCAGGAAGGCCGCGAGCGCGGCCGAGCCGATCGCATAGCCCTTGGTGAGCGCCTTGGTCGTGTTGCCAACCGCGTCGAGGCGATCGGTGCGCTTGCGGACCTCGGGGGGCTGCTCGCTCATCTCGACGATGCCGCCGGCGTTGTCGGTGATCGGGCCGAAGTTGTCCATCGCGAGGATGTAGCCCGCGGTGGCGAGCATCCCCATCGTCGCGACGCCGGTGCCGAAGAGGCCGCCGCCCGACGTCCACGATTCCGTACCCACCACCGGCACGGCCCAGCCGCCGATCATGTAGGACGAGAGGATTGCGACCGAGATCGCGATCACCGACGCGAGCGTGCATTCGAAGCCGACCGAGATGCCCGCGATGATGTTGGTCGCCGGGCCGGTCTTGCTCTGCTCGGCGATGAACTGCACCGGGCGGTACTTGTACTCGGTGTAGTACTGCGTGATGAAGACGAACGCGATCGACGTGATGACGCCGATCATTCCGCACATGAGGTACTTCCACCACGCGTCGGGATTGGTCGGCGACGCGAGCAGCCACCAGGTCGCGAACGCGAAGCCGGCGCACGCCAGGACCGCGGTGATGTAGTAACCGCGGTTCAGCGAGCTCATCGGGTCTTCGTTCTCGTTCTTCATCTTGACGCACATCACGCCGATTGCCGACGCGAGGATCCCGAACGCGCGCGCGACCAGCGGAAAGAGCATCACACCGACGATGCCAGCGGAGAAACCCATCCCGTTCTTCTGAGCGGTGCCGGCGAGCGTGGCGCCGAGGATCATGGCGCCGATGTTCTCGGCGGCGGTCGACTCGAAGAGGTCGGCACCGCGGCCGGCGCAGTCGCCGACGTTGTCACCGACGAGATCGGCGATGACGGCCGGGTTGCGCGGATCGTCCTCGGGGATGCCCGCCTCGACCTTGCCGACCAGGTCGGCGCCGACGTCGGCCGCCTTGGTGTAGATCCCGCCGCCGAGCTGCGAGAAGAGCGCGACGAACGACGCGCCGAAGCCGTAGCCGACGATCATCAGCGGGATGTGCTGCTCCGCCGCGCTCGCCTGGCCGCTGGCGCGGATGATCGCGAAGAGCCCGGCGACGCCGAGCAGCGAGAGCGCCACCACCAGCATTCCCGACACCGCGCCGCCGCGCATCGCGACCTGGAGCGCACCGTTCAGCGAGCCGCGCGCCGCCGAGGCCGTGCGGATGTTGGTCCGGATCGAGACCCACATGCCGACGTAGCCGGCGATCACCGAGCAGGCAGCGCCGAGCAGGAACGACACCGTCGTCCAGACCGCGAGCTGCATCGCCGTTTCGGTCGGGTCGAAGCTCTGGTGTGACCGCACGAAGCCATAGAGGACGAAGATCACCGCGCCGAGGACGACCGCGAGGATCCCGATCGTCCGGTTCTGGCGGCGGAGGAACGCCTCGGCGCCATCCTTGATGGCATCCGAGATCGTCCTCATCTCCGGTGTGCCGGTCTCCTTCGCAAGCACCCACTTCACCAGCCAGACGGCAAAGACAAGACCGAACAAGCTGCAGCCGAAGATGATCGACAACAGCGTTCCGGCGTCCGAGGTCAGCAACAAACCCATGTCATCTCTTCCTCTGAAAACAGGTCCTCAGGAAACAAGTCGCCCGCACGCCGCGAAGTCCGCGACGAGGCTGGGTATCGACCGGATCTCCGCTCCAGATTGGCCGGCGGAGAGACCCTTCTTTCGGTTCCTCTCGATTCCTTTCGGTGGTGT
>CAYRQC010000016.1:0-6296 GCA_964426265.1 uncultured Phycisphaerales bacterium
GAAGTTCACCGCGTCGCCGGAGACCTGCACACCATCGCTCAGCACCGAACCGAAGTGGCAGCCGAGACGCACGAGCAGCTGGTGCTCGGGCGCGCGGCGATCGTTGTCGACAGAGATGCTGCGCTGCAGCTCGATGGTCGCTTCGATCGCCGCATTGAGGTTGGGGAAGCAGAGGAACGCGGCGTCGCCGGCGGTGTCCACCACCCGCCCCTCGACCGCGGGGAGCACGCGCGAGACCAGGTCGAGGTGACGCTGTTGGAGCTTCTTGCCCGCCTCGTCGCCATGCTTCGAGAAGTAGGCGGTCGACCCCACGATGTCGCTGAAGACGAGGGCGAGCCGCTTCTCGAACCGGTTCAACAACGCCTTCGACAGCACCTCTTGCAGGCGGATGATCTCGGTCATCTCGAGCCGACTGGCGAGCTCGTCGTAGTTCACCGGCATCGGGGCGACTCTACCGTTCCGCCCGCTGGCAGTGGTGACGCTGTCGGGCGGCGGCGCCCGGTTGCGACGCGCTCTTTGACCGCGACGGTTGCCCGTTGGCGCCGCCGTGATTGAATGGGCGCACCCCCTCGGTACTCCCCGGAGTCCGACCGCCATGCTCTTCAGTGCCACGCTCCTTGGTCTGCTGCTCACCGTCACGCCACAAGTTGATCCACCGCCGCCATCGGCGAAGGCGGCACCACTCGGTCCCCAGGTGAAGGTCTCGGCCGATCGTTTCGACTTCGGGACCGTGCTCGCCGGAGCCGCGGTTGCCGGCGAGCTGACGATCGACAACGTCGGCGACGCGCCGCTCAAGCTGCTGCGGATCGGCGTGACCTGCGAGTGCGCGAAGCTCCACCTCGCGAGCGCAACGCGCCTCAACGTCCCGATCGACAGCGCCGACGAGGGGCGCACCGATCTCACGCTCGCGGCGGGCGAGCAGGCGACGCTCAAGATCTCGATCGACACCGCGAAGCTGGCGACGGGGCCGTTCGAGAAGCGGCTCCTGATCCTCTGCACCGATCCCAAGAAGAGCCCGCTCTCGATCCCCTTCAAGCTGCAGATCGAGCGCCCGGTCCGCAATGACACGCTGCCACCGGACGACCCGGCCAAGCAGCCGGAGCCGCCGCCCGCACCCCAGCTCGAACCGGGCATGGTGCCCCGGCTCGAGGTCGACTCGTACAAAGCCGAGTTCGGGACCGTCTATCGCGGCGAGAAGCTGCACCACACCTTCCAGCTCAAGAACAGCGGCCAGTCCGACCTGGTGGTGCAGGAGATCCGCAACTCGTGCGCGTGCGCGGCCGGCAAGCTCACGCTCGACGACGAGACCTGGAACGAGGAGGAGCTGCGCGACGCGAAGCGGCTCGGCATCCTCTCGCCCGGCGAGACGGCGGAGCTCGAGGTAGAGCTGAAAACGGCGAAGGCGACGCTGCCGGGCAAGGACACGCTGCTCAGCAAGGTGATCCGCATCTACACGAGCGACCCGGCGCGCAACCCGGTCACGCTCACGCTCGAAGCGACGATGATCTCGCCGTTCACCATCGAGCCGGAGTCGTTCGACTTCGGGATGGTGCGCAAGGGCGCCGGCGCGAAGCAGGAGGCGATCCTCTGGTCCGACCAGCTCGGTGATTTCAAGATCACGCAGGCGACCTCGGGCAACCCGGAGCTGCTCACCGTCACGGTCACGCGCGTCGATCGGGCCGACGTGCCGCCGACCTGGAAGATCACCGCCGAGATCTCGCCCGCCGCCGCGCTCGGATCGTTCGCGAGCCACGTCGAGCTGACGGTCGATCACGAACGGGTGAAGGAGATCGTGATCCCGGTCCACCTCACCGTCGAGCCAAACGTCGACTTCATCGACAACCGCCCCGACCAGGCCACGCTGCTCGACTTCGAGGTGATGACCATTGGCACCGGCAAGACGATCGAGCTCAAGATCGAGAACGGTGACAAGAGCGTCCCCTACGTGCCGACCAACGTCGAGCTCACCAACTGCAAGCCGACCAGGGAGGGCTTCTCCGCCGAGCTGGTCGAGATCGAGAAGGGGATCAAGTACCTCGTGAAGGTGACCGCACCGGCCACGATGGGCAAGGCGACCTATTTCCAGGGTGAGCTGGTCATCACGGCCGACCATCCCGACGTTCCGTTGAAGAAGCTGCGCTACCGCGGCTGGTACCAGGCGATCAAGGGCGGATCGTGACGCGAGCGGGCTGGTCGGCGGTCGGCGCAGTCGCCGTACTCGGAGGTGCGACCGCGGCGCTCTTCACGTGCGGGACTTCGGGCGCGCCGCCGAGTGCTGCGGTGCGCGTGGCCGCTTTCCAGGATGCGCCAGTAGCGTCGCGCAGTGGCGGTTCGGTGGAGCTCTTTTTCACGGGAAGCGACGACGGCTACCTCGATGCCTGCGGCTGCGATGATGGCCTGCTCGGTGGCTTGCCGCGGCGAGCGACGCTGCTCAAGGTCTTGCAGGCGAAGGAAGACGGTGCGCTCGTCCTTTCGAATGGCCGGCTGATCGCTGGACATGAGCCGCTCGACGCGATGAAGCTCCTCGCGATCGTGCTGGCGATGCAGGAGATGGGCTACTGCGCGCTCGCCGTCACCGAGCGCGAGCTGGCGCTCGGCCGCGAGAAGCTGATCGAGATCAACGGGCTTCTCGGCGGTGGCGGCGAGGACAATGACGGCAACGCGACGGGCGGGGCGCTGCTCGGCACCAACCTCGAAGACGAGGCGCCGGTCGACGGCAGCGACGGGCCTCGCCTGCCGACCGTGCCGGCCATCTCACGCAAAGTGAAGGGCGACGAGCTGCTCGTGCTCTCGGCGATCAGCAACGAGCGCGCAGC
The DNA here is from genome assembly GCA_964426265.1 of uncultured Phycisphaerales bacterium. GTDB lineage: Bacteria > Planctomycetota > B15-G4 > B15-G4 > SIAN01 > SIAN01. Next base: position 2,817 of record CAYRQC010000016.1, read on the forward strand.
GGCCTGTCGCGCGGCCGATCCGCAGGTCACGGTCACCGATCCAGTCGAGCGCCTCCAGGCCGAGATGAGGCAGCATCCCGGCGCCGCGCGGACGGTGGTGCTCGCGCAGATGACGATCGACGAGGCGAAGGCGCTGGCGGCCGCGCTGCCGGCGCTCGATGTGATCGTGGTCGAAGGGTCGCCAGAGTCGGATGCGCCCGAACGCCAGGCGATCGCGGTCGGCACGACGCGGATCGTGACGACCGGTCGCATGGGCAAGTTCGTCGTGGAGCTGCGACTCGGCGATCACAAGGACGGCAGTGGAGCGGTCGACTACACGCGCCACCCGGTCGGGGACTCGCTCGAAAAGACGTCCACGATCGTCGACCTGCTGGTGATCTACTACCGCGATCGTCTCCTCGCCGACAAGCCGATCGAGCGCTACTACGCGCGGCGGCCACCGCGCAACGGCGCGAGCTACGCCGGCGCCGACGAAGGAAGCTGCGCCTCCTGCCATCCGAAGGCGTGGGCCACCTGGGCGAGCAGCAAGCACGGGCGCGCCTGGCAGACGTTGGTCGACCAGGATCTGCCGCCGGCCCCCGAGGACAAGAAGGGCCACCAGGTCCACGCCATCTGGGATCCCGACTGCGTCCGCTGTCACGTCACCGGCTTTGGCGAGATCGGTGGCTTCACTGGCCTCGACCACGAACCGCCCGATGCGCCGCTGCGCAACGTCGGTTGCGAAGCGTGCCACGGTCCCTCCGGCGACCATGCGACGCGCGCTGCCGCCGGTGATCCGAGCTACCCCGGCGGCGCAACCCCGAAGATCGCGCTCGGCGCCGGCCGTCTCATGTGCGTGCGCTGCCACGACGACGACAACTCGCCGCACTTCGAGGTGCACAGCTACTGGGCCGGCCGCATCGACGGCGAGCAGCGCCCGTCCATCGCCCACGGTCGCGAGAACGACTGATCACCGCTGCACGAACACCCCGCCGTTCTCGCTCGCGAGCTTGCGCAGGAAGTCGGCGTCGATCCCCTTGCCGAGCCCGATCGTGTGGACGGTGACCCGCTTGATCGGGTTCTCGCGACGCACCAGCTGGATGATCCGCTCGGTCGAGTCGGGACCGCCGGGCAGGAAGGGCTGGCCATCAGTCAGCAGAAAGATGGTGTCGACCGTCGAGTCGTAGTACTTGTCGGCGGCGCCGCGGCCGGCCAACGCGAAGGCGCTCTCCATCGCGTCGTGGATGTTGGTGGCGCCGCCGGGTCCCAGCTCGGCGACCCACTTCTGCGCCTTCTTCACCATCGCCGGCGAGGCGTCGACCATCTTCGGCTGCCAGCGATCGGCGCCGGTGCTGAAGTAGACGATGGCGAACTTGGTGGTGGGCGGCAGCTCGCCGAGCGCGTGGATCAGCTCCTTCTTCGAGGTCTCCATGCGGCTCTCTTCGCCGGCCGGCGCCGGGATCGGCTTGGTCTGCGCGGCATCCTCGAACTTCGGATTGGTCATCGAGACCATCATCGAGCCGGAGACGTCGATGACGTAGATGATGGAGCGCGAGTCCTGCGGGATGCCGTGGAAGTAGCCGCTGACCGCCATGACGACGGCCGGCTCGCCGCCGCCGAGCTCGGCCTGGCCCGAGGTGTAGCGGAGACCTTCGGCGGCGAACCAGCTCTTCCAAGCGCCGGCACTCGCGCCGAGCTTCTGGCGAGTCAGGATCTCGAGCGCGGCGGCGATGCGCACCAAGGTGCGTCCGCTCTCCTTCTCCATCCGGTGGACCAGCGGCTCGATCGCCTCCGGCACCGCGATCTTCGCCAACGCGAGTGCCGCGTTCTCGCGGATCGTCGCCTCGGCGTGGTCGATCAACGGGACGAAGCTCGGTGCCAGCGGCAGCGCCTTCTTCTCGAGCAACTGCGCGGCCAGGAGCAGCGCCATCCAGTCGTCCGATTTCTTGACGCGCGGCAGCGCGCGCACGAGCGCCGCCACGATCGGCTCACCGGCCGGTGCGGCACTGCGGGCCGCCTCGACCTTGAGCGAGATGCCCACCTTGTCATCGCCGATCACGTGGTCGATCAGCCAGACGAGCGCCTCGGTGTTGCGCAGTGTCGCGACGCGGTCGAGCACCGCTGACTGCGCCTTGCGGATCGGATCGATCTGCTGGCGGCGCGAGACGATCTGCCCGTCGGAGAGCTCGCCCTTGGTGAGCTCGGCATGCGCCTGCTTCTCGGTCGCCTGCGCCGTCTGCTCGAGATCGACGAAGACCTTCACCAGGACCTCCGCCACCGCCACCGAGTCGCGCCCGCGCAGCTCGCCGAGCGCCGACAGGACCAGGACCGGTCCGTTCTTGCCATCGTGCAGCGCCCGTTCGACGGCGGCGATCGCGGCGGACTCGTCATCGCCGGACGCGGCGGCGACGGCGGACGCGTTGGCGAAGGAGAAGAGCGAGCAGAGGGTGCAGGCGATGAGCAGGCGCATCGGGTCGCTCCGAGCCACAGTGGGTTCCTCCGGGAGCGGGAACCGGAAGCAAGGCGGTCCGTCTTACCCGAACGGCCGGAATGAGCCACTGCCGGAGAATTCCCCAAACGGCAACCAGCCGGCGGCGTTGTCCGGGCGCTGACGGCGGACGCGCCGGCGGCGCGGTGAGAGCCAAGACCGTTCGAACCGAGCGAGACGAGAGCGCAGCGCTTGAGCGAGCCCTTCCACGACGGCAATGACCTGAGGCGCTTCCTCGCGGGCCACCGCGAGGCCTTCGCCCTGGTCCTCGGCCGCCATCAGGAAGGGCTGCTCCGCTACGCCTTCCATCGGCTCGGCGGCTCGGAGCGCGCCGAGGACGCGGTGCAGGAGACCTTCCTGCGCCTGCTGCACGAGGCGGCGAGCCTCACCGAGAACGCGTCGCTCGCCCCGTGGCTGTTCCGAGTCTGTCGCAACCAATGCGCCGACGTGGCGCGCCGGGAGGTTCGCATGCAACAGCGAGAGCTGCGAGTTGCCGTGCCCGAGGTCGCACCGGCGCCACCATGGGCGGTTGAGGTCGAAGAGGAGCGCAGCAAGGTGCGCCAGCTCCTCGACGAGCTGCCCGACCACGAGCGCGAGGTGCTGACGCTCAAGGTGCTCGACGGCAAGAGCTACCGCGAGATCCAGGCGCTGCTCGGAACAACATTGCACGACGTCTTCTCGACGGCGCACCGCGCGCTGCAACGGATCGCCGGCGGGCTGCGCGCGGCAGGGCTCGCGTGACGCCGGTTCCGGTTCTTCTCGACTCCTTCGATTCCTTCGCAACCCCTCGCTTCCTGAAAGGAGGCGCCCGATGAACACCGATCACGACCACGACGACCACAACGACCACCAGGACAACCGCAACGACCTGAACCGTGGGAGCCATAAGGGCGAGCCCGTCGGCCTCTCGACGTGCGCCAGCTTTGCCGAGGAGCTCTCCCACCTCGTCCTTGGGGAGCTGGCGCCCGAACGGTGCGCCACGGTCGAGGCACACCTCGCGAGCTGCGCGCGTT
>CAYRQC010000017.1:0-3185 GCA_964426265.1 uncultured Phycisphaerales bacterium
GGGAGCTGTGGAAAGCGGCGCAGGTACCCGGAGCCGAGATCGGCGGCGACGGGGATCCCCTTCTCGCGACCGACGGCGACCAGCTCGGCGAGCGTCGGCGACTCGGTGAAGCCGATGATGCGGAAGTTGCTGGTGTGGACCTCGAGGAAGAGCGCGGTCGCTGGACCGGTTGCAGCGGCGTAGTCGGCGGCGCGCGTCCGATTGGTCGTCCCCACTTCTTTCAGGATTGCGCCGCTTTGCTCCATCACCTCCGGCACGCGAAAGCCGCCGCCGATCTCGACCAGCTCGCCGCGCGAGACCACACATTCCTTGCCGTAGGCGAGGCCGCGCAGCAGCAGCAGCACGGCGGCCGCGTTGTTGTTGACGACGGTCGCTTCTTCGGCGCCGGTCAGCTCACAGAGGAGGTCGCGGACGAAGAGCTCGCGGCGGCCGCGCTCGCCGGTGACGGGATCGATCTCGACCAGGCCGTAGCGAGCGATCCGGACCAGCGCGTCGCGCGCGGCGTCGCACAGCGGCGCGCGGCCGAGGCCGGTGTGGAGGAGCACTCCGGTCGCGTTGACGACCGGGGCGTGGCGCGGCTCGGTCATCGTCGCGAGGCGAGCGGCGAGATCGCTCTTGAAGCCGCCGTCGGCGAAGTGACGCTTGATCGTGCCGGGTGGCGGCGGTGTCGCGCGGAGCCGCTCGCGCAGCTCATCGGTCAGCGTCCGCAGGGCTTCCCGCAGCAGTGGCCGCGGCAGCTCCGGAAAGTCGTCGCGCAGGCTCTCGAGGAGCCGATCGACCGGCGGGATGTCACGCAGCTCGCTGCTCAAGGTTCGCTCGCGTCGGGTGCAAGGGCGGCCAGCTTCACGAGGTCAGATGCTTGCCGATTCCGCGGTCGGCCGCTCGAATCGCGCGCCTTCAGCCGTCTTCTCGATCCGTTCGATCCGTCCTCTCGGCGCGAGTGTCGATCTTAATGCCAGCTACCCGCGTCTCCCGCGCTTGGTCCTTTCGTCAAGCCGACCCCGACCTGGAGCGCGAGTTCGAGACGAGGCTGCGGCTCTCCCCGCTGACCGCCCGGGTGCTGGCGCTGCGCGGCGTGAGCTCGAGCGAGCAAGGACGGGTCTTCCTCGACGCGAGCTTGAAGGACCTGACGCCACCCAGCGACCTCGGTGGCTGCGCCATCGCCGTCGAGCGGCTGACACGAGCGATCGCGAAGAAAGAGCGGATCCTCGTCTTCGGTGACTCCGACGTCGACGGGCTCACCGGTGCGTGCCTGCTCGCCAGACTTTTGAAGGCGATCGGCGCCGAGGTCGACGTCCACGTCGCCGATCGGACGGTCGACGGCTACGGCCTCTCCGAAGGCGGCGAGGCGGCGGTCCGGCGGCGCACGCCGGCCGTGCTCGTCACCGTCGACCACGGTGTCACGGCGCACGAGGCGGTCGGGCGGCTGCAGCAGTCGGGCATCGACGTCATCGTCACCGACCACCATCAGAAGCCCGACCGGCTGCCACCGGGTCTCGCGGTGCTGAACCCGTTGTTCCTCGATCCGAGCCATCCGGCGGCGAAGCTTTCGGGCGCCGGCGTCGCCTTCAAGCTCGCATGCGGCTTGTTCGAGACGCTCTCGCCGGCACGCAAGCAGGACCCGCGACTGCGGCAGCTCCTGCGCGAGGGGCTCGCCTTCGCGGCGCTCGGCACCGTCGCCGACGTCGTCTCGCTCACTGGCGAGAACCGCCTGATCGTGCGCCACGGCTTGAAGCAGCTCGAACAGACGACGATCCCCGGCCTCGCGGCGCTGCGCACCTTCGCGAAGCTCGACGGCAAGTCGATCCAGGCCGAAGACATCTCCTACGGCTTCGCGCCGCGCATCAACGCCGCGGGTCGATTGGCGCAGGTCGACCTTGCGCGCCGCCTTCTCCTCTCGGACGTCGACAGTGAGGCGCGTCAGCTCGCGTCCGAGCTCGATCGGCTGAACCACGAACGGCGCGCGCTCGAGGCGAAGATCCATCAGATCGCGCTGACGCGGCTCCAAGAGGTGCCGGAAGACGCGCCGATCATCGTGCTCGGCGATCCCCGCTTCCACGCCGGCGTGATCGGCATCGTCGCGGCGAAGCTGGTGACGCTCACCGGCAAACCGGTGCTGCTGATCTCGACCGACGGCGCCATCGGGCGCGGCTCGGGCCGCAGCGTCCCCGGCTTCGACCTCGCCCACGCGATCCACCTCGCGCGAGTGCACGTCCGGAGCTGTGGAGGCCATGCCGCCGCCGCTGGCCTCGAGATGGACTCGGCGAAAGTCGATGACCTCGCGCGCGATCTCGCCGAGATCACGCGCACGCTGCGCCAGGAGCCGCCGCCCCCCACTCTCGACATCGACGCCGAGGCGCTGCTCCCGCAGATCACACCGCGCCTGGTCGAGGAGCTGCGCCAGCTCGGCCCCTTCGGTCAGGGCAACCCACAGCCCCTCTTCGCAACGTCCAACGTCGAGCTCGCGACCCCGCCGCGGCGCGTCGGCCAGGACAGCTCGCACCTCCAGCTCAAGCTGAAGAACGGCACCCACCCACTCTCAGCGATCGCCTTCGGCCAAGGCGCCCGCGCCGAGGAACTCGCCGGACAGCGGCTTTCAGTGGCATTCACGCCGCGCGCGTCGGCGTTCTTCGGGAACGGCGTCGTCGAGCTGCTGGTGGCGGATGTGAAGGTGCAGACGACCGTCGACGCACCGGTGGACGCGCGCGGAGCGGCGAGAAGCTGATCGGTCGGCCACGGCTCGACCTCTGCTTCGAACTCGAGACACCGTGCAGCGAGCGGCGGCACCTCGATGCTCCGAACCACCCAGTGGCCAGCGATCGCGAGCACTGATCGATCGCCTTGACACATTCATTGGAGCCGGGCCCGATCAGTCTGCCGGTGTCGGAGTCCAGTGGTGGTTGCAGCCGCGCTCATCTGCCGAGTGGCAGGTCGAGGAGACTCGGGTGGTCGGCGTCGTGATGGACGCGAATGTGGGCGGTGCGCGCGTCCTTCGCGGTCTCGTCGGCGACGGTACCGCCGCTGTTGTAGTTCTTCTCCAGGTAGCGCGAGTTCGGGGAGGTGACCAGCAGCCGAAACCGGCTGCCGCGGGCGACGCGGCGCGAGAAGAAGGTGAAACCCGAGAAGTCGTACTTCTCGATCACTCCGGGCTGCACCAGCCGGGCGGTGGTGGGTGACTCGCGATA
>CAYRQC010000018.1:0-3396 GCA_964426265.1 uncultured Phycisphaerales bacterium
GCTCCACCTTGGCGGCCTTGGGCGTGGCCGGATCACGCACGGTCACGACGCAGGTCGAGTCCTTCGCGCCGGTGAGCAGGCTGTCGAGGGCGAAGATCTCGGCGCGCTGGAGCGACGGGCAGGAGTCGAACTGGCGGATGAAGGCGCTGAGCAGCTCGATGACCTTGGTCACCTTGCGTCCGTCCACCGTCAGGACCTCGAGGCCGGGGGTGAGCCCCGCCTTCGCCGGTGCCGAATCGGGAGTGACGCGCGCGATGTAGACGTGATCGCCGCTGCGCGCGAAGCCGAGCCCGCTCACCGAGTTCCAGTAGGGCGAGCCGGGAGGGACCGGCACCGCCGGCGTTGGCATCATCGCGATCGCGCGGTCCTGGAAGCGGCCGAAGAACTCGCGCAGCACGAGGTAGTAGTCGAGGTTGTCACGCGCGCGCGCCACGCGCGGGCGGAACTCGAAGTAGAGCCGCCAGACGTCGATCCCGCGGACGCGCGGCGGCTCGTTGCGGATCGCGTTCGGCGCGTCGGGCGAGATGGTGATCGCGAACTGGTAGAGCTTCTCGAAGTCGTTCAGCCGGTCCACGACCGCGATCGGCTCGCCCTGGACGTCGAGCAGCGGCGCCCCGTTGAACAGGGAGAGCCGTCCGGTGCGGAGCGGCGACGTCGCGTAGAGCGGCGGGCTCGGCTCGCCCTCGGTTGCGGAGAGCACCGGCTCGGACGTGGTGATCAGCTCGAAGAGCTTGCCGACCTGCGGGTCTTCGGTGGAGCTGACCGCGATCTCGCGCAGCGTCTCGCCGAGCAAGTGGCCGGCGACCTTGCGGCTCGAGAGGTTGTTGAGGACGAACGAGATCATCCCCGGATAGAAGGTCTCGAGCTGGGACCAGCAGGTTCCGAGGCCGTCCGGAGTCTCGGGCGCCTTGAGGGTCGGCTGCAGGCGCGCGACCTCTTGTCGGTAGACGAACATCGCATAGTCGGTGATCGATTCGAGGATGCGGGGGTCGATGCCGGCCGAGCTCGAGAGCGAGCGGTTCAACCAGAGCTGCAGGTAGCAAGGGAGCGCGAAGCGGACGATCCGCTCATCTCCGAGCTGCAGGTGGGCGACGTAGTTCTCCGACGGGAAGTCGAAGAAGATCTTGTCCTCGCCGTCGGTGTAGTAGCAGCGCTTGCTCCCGTTGCGACGGCGGACGGTCGCGATCGGCTCGAAGCTGAGCTGGACGCCCAAGCCGCGTTCGATCACCTGGCGGGTGAGCGTCAAGCTCGAGATCAGCGAGTCGAGGTCCTGCGGTGCGATCTCGATGCTCTTGTCGTAGCGGACGGTGATGCCGTTGGCCTGCTTGGAGGCGAACTCGTCGCCGGTCGCCTGGAGCGGGCAGAACGAAACGCAGGCACCGAAGACGACAGCCGTCGAGAGCATGAGCGGAATCCTTCTCTGGTTCTTTGAGTGAGATGCTTCAGCGCGACACGGGGGAGAAGCTTCGTGTCGGGAGGGGACGAGTGTACCTTCGGTCGCACGCCCTCCGTGGCCGACGCAGAACTCGCGTCGTCGCAGGCGCGCCGGAAGAATCGTCTCGCATGAGCGTCGTGCTCCGTTGTCCAAGCTGTCTGTCGGACCTGCCACCGCGTGCGCGGCGTTGTGCGTCGTGCGGCACCAGCTTCTCGCCGCCGCTCGCCGGCGCCCCGCGTCTGCTTCGGTTGCCGGTTCTCCTGTTGATCTTGATGGCAGCGCTGTTGGCGGCGGTCGGTGCGTGGTGGCTGCGTGGCCGCCTGCAGCCGGCGGCCACCGACGCGCGCTCACCTGTGGTTCCTGAGAGTCCCGTCGCGCCGGACGCAGTTGCGCCGGAGGGTCGATCGGCGGCCTCACCGCCACTGGCGACGCCGCCCTTCGACGCGTCGGACCGAGGTGGTGGTTCCGCAGAAACTCTGGCGGCTCCGCTGGCACCATCGGATGGCGTCGATCGGGCGGCACTCGTGCGTCTCGCCGGCGAGCTCGGCGAGGTCGTTGCGATCGACGGTGCCGGTCTGCGGCTCCGCCGTGCTTCCTCCTTGCGGGTGAACGCGGGTGGCGTTGCGGGAGACGCACGCGGCGCGGCGAGCGAGCGCGACGCGCCCGACATCGAGGTGCCCGACATCGAGGTGATCGTGCTGCCCTTCATGACGCTGAACGGCGCCGCCGTGCTGAAGGGGCGGTGGGGCGCGCTCGGGATCGAGGAGGTGGTCGGCGTCGACGGCACCGATCTCGCGTTCGCGCGCGCACCCGAAGAGGGGGGCGCCGCAGTCGCGGTCGCGAGCTACGCCTCGCTTGCACTTGGCACGCCGCTGTTCGTTCTCGGTACCGATGAGGATGGGCGCGGCTTCGCGGAAGCGGGCGTGGTCGCCGCGCTTCAGGAGCGCGAACGTTTCGTCGAGATCGACGCCGTGGAGCCGCTCGAGCAACGGTGGCTTGCCGATGGCGGCGGCCGGCTGGTCGGGTTGGCGCGAGGCGGCGAGAGTGGCCGCACGACGGTGGTCACGCTTGCCGGCGCGCTCGAACGGCTCCGCGAAGCGCGGCCGGCGCGGCTCGCACAGCTCGATGCCGCCTTCTTCGAACGCAACGCGAGCGCGCAGCGGGAGCTGGCCGGTTGGTACTCGGCGGGCGGCCACTACGCGGAGGCGCTCGACCACTATCTGCGCGCGGTCGAGCTCGAGCCGGGGCTGCGCGAGCTCCTGGTGCGGCCGGTGACCGCGGTGCTCGAGCTCGCGCTGCGCGACGCGCGGCTGCGCGACGACGTGGCGGGCTCGCTGCCGCTGCTGGCGCGCGCCGCCAGTCGCTTCGATCGCGAGCCGCGCGTGCTGCACGCCTATGGCCTCGCGCTGCTGGACGTCGGCGATCCCGAGGAGGCGGTGCGCTGGCTTGCCGACGCCGCGACGATCGCCGGCGCCAGCGACGGTCCCTTCGTCGACTCCTTGCGCGCCGCCTATCTCCATGCCGGCGAGCGCGGGCGCGCCGACCGGCGTCCCGCCGACGCGGTCGCCGTCCTCGAGGAGGGGCTCGTCCGTTTCCGCGAGGACTTCGATCTGCTGCTGTCGCTCGGCTTCGCCTACTACGAGCTCGGGGATCGCGGCCGCGCTCGCATCGTGCTGGAGAAGGTGGCGAGCCTTGACGAGGGCCAGGCGACCAAGCTCGCCCCGCTCCTCGCCTCTCTCGCGCCGGCGAGCGCGCCCGCCGACGGCACGGCGGCGGTCGAGATCCGCTTCGACCGCGGCGGCGGCGCGATTCGCACGACGGCACGCTTCCTCGATCGCACCGATGCCAGCGTGATCGTCGACACCGGCGCCTCGATCACCGCGATCAGCGAGGCGCTCTCCGATCGGCTGAAGCTCGACCGCCGCCATCCCGTGCGGACGGTGCAGGTGACGACGGCGAGC
>CAYRQC010000019.1:0-10645 GCA_964426265.1 uncultured Phycisphaerales bacterium
CGACGCTGGCGTGTGTACGCGGCGTACTTGCCTCCCACGATGCGGGCGAGTTCGCCCCGATCGAGCTCGGCACGCGCCGCCATCGGATCCTCGAGGTCGCGGTCGACGGACAGGGTCGCGATCTCCGCGTCGAGACGCGCATCGTGCCGTGGCCGCAGGCGGCTGCATTGCCGAGCGCGGTGCCGGACGCCGCGTCGCGCGACCCCGACCTCAACTGCGACCCGGCAGCCGCGCTGCGCCGTATCGACCGCGCGCTGCCGCGCCTCGACGAGCAGTGGCTGGTCGGTGTCAGCCCCACCTCGTTCACCGTCGGAGAGGCCGACGAGTCCCGCGCGGTGTCGTTGCTCCTCGTGGTGGCGGAAGGATCGGGCGAGATCATCAAGGCGAACGCGGTGCATGCGACCGACGATGCGGCGTGCGCCGACGAGCTCGCGCGGATCGTCACCGGTGACAACGCGTTGAAGCGGCGCGGCCTGCCGCGCGCGATTCTCTTCGCTTCGGACGAGCTCGAGCAGCTCTTCGGCGCAGCACTTCGCGAGGCCGACATCGCGACGAGCGTCGTGCGAGACCACCCAGCCCTGGTCGCCGCCGCGGACGCGTTCGCCTCGAAGCTGGAGGAGCTCGAGCGCCCGTCACGGAACGAAGGGCAGTGGGACGCCGTCCCGAAGACACTCGACGCGTGGCGAGAGGCGGACCACGAGCTGACGCAGGAGGTCGTGAGGTTGTTGGGAGGCCTGTCCGGAGTGCCCGATCGCGCCGCGAAGCGCTACTTCGGGAGCTGCTACGTCGCCGATGAAGTCTTCACCGAGCTCGACCGGCTGCGTCCGATCGTGAGCTACATGGAGTGGTTCCTCGCCGACTATCGCGCGACCCGGAAGTCGCCGACCTGGTTCGAACGCCGGCTCCACGAGCTGCCACCCGCCTGCCTCGAGCGGACGCTGATCGAGGCGCGGCTCCACGGCCAGCTCTCGATCTACCGCGTCGACGCGACGGTGCCCGGCGCGACCCTCGACCTTGAGGACGTGCTCACCGGCGAGCGCACGACGATCCACGATCGCGGTCTTTCCGGGTGCGGTGTCGAAGGCCTCTTCCTTCCCCTGCGGGTCTGGCGCCTCGGCGAGTGGAATGTCTGTAGCAATGCCGGTCCGCCGCTCTCCGCGATCCAGTTCGACACGGCGCAGCGCGTGCTGGAGAGCCTCGGCGTCGAGCTCACCCCAGCCGGGCTTCGTCGTGAGGCGCACCTGATGGGTCGTCTCTACGAGCTTCCGCTCGAACGAACGATCGCCTCGCGCAAACCGTTGCTCCACAACACCGAAGGTGACCTGCTCGAATGGCAGACCGCGACGTTTCAGGTGGCGGATGGCGACGCGCTGGCGAGCGCCCTGAAAGCACGTGCCGACGTCGAGCGCGACGAGCGGGCCGGATCGTGGGTCTGGTCGCGTCCCGGCGGTCCGCGACCGGGCTTCGGCAGCACGACGCTGCTCGGGCGCCTCGAGCTACTCGGCGATCAACTGGTCGTCGAGGTCAACTCCGCGGGCCGCCTCGCGCGCGCCCGTGAGTGGATCGATCGCCTCCCCGGAGTCCGCTTCGAACGGGTGACGACGCGACCCGTCGGCGATGAGGCGCGACCGCTCGATGATCAGCTGAAGCAGAAGGGGCCCCGCGAGCCGGTCCCTCCGGAGCTGATCGCCGAGATCAAGAAGATGCATCATTCCGTCTGCATGCGTTGGCTCGACGAGCCGGTCCCCGCCTTCGGCGGTCTCACGCCCCGTGCCACGTGCGCGACGCCGGCAGGGCGCCAGCGCGTGGTCGTGATGATCCGCACGATGCCCGATGCCGGGTTCCCAGGCGGCACGCTCCCGCCTCCGCGCGCCGAGATGTTGCGCGAGCTCGGAATCGACTCCTGAAGCAGACGTGCAGCGAACGCCTCATTGGACGGGGTTCAGCGCGAGCCGGAGTCCGAGTGAGTTCGCCTGGTTCTCGGGCGCGAGCTGACTTCGGTAGGCGGAGCGCGTTCGCGGCCCCGCGACGTCGAAGCCGCCGCCACGGACGATGAAGGTCGGGGAGGTTTCGTCACCGATCAGGCCGTCCGGACGCGGCGGCGGGTGGAGGTCGTACGGGACGAAGCGATCGCGGCACCACTCGCGCACGTTGCCGAGCAGGTCGTGCAAGCCAAAGGCGTTCGGGAGGAAGGAGCCGACCGGCGCGTGGCCGGCGAAGCCGTCGCGCCACGGGCAGACATGGATGTCGGTGATGAACTGCTTGTCGTAGCTCGCGTCGGCGAGGTTCTCGTACTGGCGCGCGAGCCCCTCCCGTTCGCCGAAGTACCACGGCTTCTCGTTCCCCGCGCGGCACGCATACTCCCACTGCGCCTCGGTCGGGAGCAGCAGCTCGAGTCGTGCCGCCGCGTCCACCGCATCCTTCCAGCTCACGCTCTCGACTGGATGGGCGAGCGGCCGCTCGCGATCGATGAACTCCGCCGCCGGTCCGCCGAGGTCGGCGCGCAGCGCGCTCGGGTTCGAGCCCATGAGGCGCGACCACTGGCCCTGCGTCATCTCGTACTTGGAGAAGAGGAACGGCGCGAGATCGATGCAGTGGACCGGGAACTCGCCCTCCGACATCTGGGTGACGAAGTTCTTCTCGCCTGCCTGCGAGGAGGAGCCGATCCACGTCTCGCCGCCCGGCAGCAAGACCAGCACGATGCCAGTGCCATCGACGATCTTCCACGCGCCGGTCGTCGCGTCGCGCTCGGGGCGGTCGCCCGATTCGTACTGCCAGAACTCCCACACACCGGAACGCGGATCGGGCTCGAGGGGCACCAGCCCGGTGATCGGCGCGAGCTGGAAGCCGCGGTAGAGCCCGTCGGGACGTGCCACGTCGGCGATGACACGGCGCCACTCCTCCGCGTGCTCCTCGACGGTGACACGTTCGAGCCGCAGTGCGAGCTCGAGTCGGCGCTCGACCGTGGCGAGCAGCCCGGTGTCCGGTTCGAAGAGGCGTCGGAGATCGGCGACCAGTGCGGTCATGACCTGCCGTTTCCAGTCTGCTTCGGAGTCGGCGCTGCCGGTCTGGAGCGCGTCGAGCGCGCGGACGTGCATCGGGCCGCGGACGTGGAGGTCGCGGGCGCGCGCGAGCCACTGCTCGAACGCTCCGCGCATTCGCGCGCGGCGCGGCCAGAGGTGCGCTGCGTCGGCGACCAACTCCGCCGCGAGCTTCACGTCGGCCATCCGGCGGTACTCGTCGAGCTTCTCCTGCGTCTCCTGGCGCGCGTTCGACAGCGCGGCGGCCTGGATCCCGAGCCGCGCGTTCTTCGCCGTGGTGATCCACGCCACCGCGGTCGAGCCGCCGGTGACCGCGAGCAGCGCGATCGCCGCGGCCACCGCCAGCCCGCGATTGCGCCGGATCCACTTCTGGAGCTCGATCCACGGACCGGTCCGGTGGGCACGCACGACGCGCTGCTCGAGGTGGGCGCGCAGGTCCTCGGCGAGCACCGTCATCGATGGGTAACGCAGCGCCGGGTCGCGCGCCATCGCCTTGTCGCAAATCGCCACGAGCTCGACGGGGAGATCGCGCGCCAGCCTCGCGAGAGGTGGCGGCGGTCCCTCGACGACGCGCAGCAGGAGGGAGCGCGGCGATGAGACGTCGCTGCCCGGCTCGGTGAACGGCGCATGACCGGCGAGCAGGTGATAGAGGATTGCGCCGACGCTGTAGACGTCCGATCGCTCGTCGAGGTCGCTGGTGTGTCCGCTCGCTTGCTCGGGAGGCATGTAGGACGGCGTGCCGAGCACGCTGCCTTCGAGGGTCGCCGACGGTGGGTCGAAGGGCTGGCTCGCGGCGGATCGGGCGCCGGCGGCATTCGCGGATCGCGCGTCGCCGGCACTCGTGCGCGGTGCGGTGGCATCGATCGACGTCGCGTGACTTTCGGCAGCCACGTCACGGTTTGCGGCAGCGCCACGGTCTGCGGCCACACGCCGCGATCGCGCGACACCCCAATCCATCACGTAGACCTCGCCGAAGCGACCGACCATCACGTTGGCCGGCTTCAAGTCGCGGTGGATCACGCCGCGCGCGTGGGCGAACGCCATCGTTTCGCAAACGCGCAGCAGGTGGCCGAGCGCGCGGGCGAGCGTCGTGGTGCCGCCGGCTCGATGCACCTCCGCGATGACGTCGGCGAAGGTTCGCCCCTCGACCAGCCGCATCGCGAAGTAGTAGCGTCCCGTCGGGTCGCGCCCGAACGAATGGACCGGAACGATCCCGGGGTGGTCGAGGCCGCCGGTGATCCGCGCCTCGGCCACGAATCTTCGCAGCGCCGATGAGCTCGGCGCAGCCTGATCGCTGGCCTCCCTCACGCCCTCGGCATCGAGCGAGAGCTTGAGCGCGAGCGGCCGATCGAGCACAACGTCATGGGCGCGGAAGACGATGCCCATCCCGCCGCGCGCGACCTCGCCGTCGACCCGATAGCGCGTCGTCGTGTCGAGGAATGGGGCACGGGCGCCGCGGGCTCGGCGTGCAGCGAGCGGATCGCGGTCGCGACCTTCGCCTCGACGCCACTTCCGCCGGCGCTGGCGTTGCTGGCGGCACTCGCGCTGGCGTCGCTCGCGAGCAGTTGCAGGACCTCGCGCCGGATCTCCGCGTCGGTGCACTCCGTCGTGAGGAGCCGCATCCGTTCCGCAGGCTCGAGCTCGACGAGGCGCTCGAACCATTCGCGGATCAGGCGCCAGCGGTCGGTGTTCATGGATCACCCCGGCTCATCCCAATCACGGCACGCCTCCTATCATGGATGGATGGCGTGATCGGTGGCAGTGCGCGGCCAGGACACAGGGAAGCTCCCGCGATGAATGCGCCGGAACCTGGCGAGACGCTGCAGTTGCTGAAGCGTCTCGGCATTGGCGATCCGGCCGCCGAGCGGCGCCTCCTCGAGCTGCTCTATGACGAGCTCCACCGGATCGCCCGGCGCCACATGCACGACCAGAAGCCCGGCCACACCCTCCAGCCGACGGCGTTGGTGCATGAAGCGTGGTTGCGGCTCGCAGAAGGCGGCGTACGCGAATGGGAGGGGCGCGACCACTTCCTGCGTCTCGCCGCCCGCGCGATGCGGACCGTGCTGATCGACCACTACCGCGGCAAGGCGAGCGCCAAGCGCGGTGGTGGGCGCGCGCCCCTGGAGTCGCCGCAGGAGCCGATCGACCTCACGCAGTCGGATCCCGCCTTCGTGATCGATCTCCACGACGCGCTCGGCAAGCTCGGCGCGGTCGACCCGCAGCTCGAGCAGGTCGCCGAGATGCGCCTCTTCGGCGGCATGGAGCACGACCAGATCGCGGCGGTGCTCGGCCTCTCGACCCGCACGATCGAGCGGGCGTGGCGCACGGCGCGGGCGGTGCTGCAGAAGGGGCTCGCAGCGGAGTGAAGGTCGCGCGTCGGCTCCCTGGGGCGGCACTGGGGCCCCACCGGGTCGGCCCACGCCGGTGAAACCACGCGCGTCGGCGTACGTCTTGTCCGCCGCAATGACCGAAAACCCCCATGACCACCTGGTGAGAGCGATCTTCGGCCGACGCGATCGCGCGGCTGCCGAGCTGCGCGCGGTGCTTCCGGCCAGGGTGCAGGCGCATCTCGACCTGTCGACGTTGACGCCGGTGCCCGGCACTTTCATCAATGCACAGCTCGAGGATCGCGAAGTCGATCTGCTCTTCACGGTTCGCGGTCGCGCCGGCGGTGATTGGTTCGTCTACCTGTTGCTGGAACATCAGAGCACGTTCGACCCTTGGCTTCCGTTGCGGCTGCTCGAGTATCAGCTCCGGATCTGGGAGCGCTTTCGACGAGAACATCCGAAAGCCAGGCGACTGCCACGGATCGTGCCGGTGGTGCTCTATCACGGCGACCGCGCCTGGCCCGGCTCGACGCGCTTCGCGGATCTGTTCGAGGATGGCGGTGGCCGCGACGACCCGGCGGACGGCGGTGGTGGCTCGAGCTCGGGGCTGCAGGGTTTCTCGGCTGACTTCCGATTCATCCTCGATGATTTGACCCGCTGCACCGATAAGCAGCTGCGCCGCCGCGCACTCGATCCGGCGTCTTTGCTGACCTTGCTGTCGATGAAGCATGCGCGTACGGCCGAGGATCTGCCGGAGCGCTTGCTGTCATGGGCGTCGATCATCACGGCGGTGGTCCAAGCTCCAGGAGGTGACGACGACTGGGGGCTGAACCTGCGTTATCTTGTGGTGGTCAGCAAGCGCATCGGCCGCGCCTTTGTTCAGGAGCAACTCGTGCCAAGACTCGAAGATGACGATGCACGCAACTCGACGGCGACCTGGGCCAACAACATCATCGAGGAGGGGCTCCATCTGGGGCGGACGCAAGGTCGCGAGGAGGGCCGCGCGCAGGGCCTCCAGGAGGGGCGCCAGGAGGGGCGCCAGGAGGGGCGCCAGGAGGGACGGCAGGAGGGACGGCAGGAGGGACGGCGTGAAATGCTCTTCCGCCAACTGAAGCGCCGGTTCGGCGAGCTGCCGCCGTCGGCGATCGAACGGGTAATGGCCGCAGCGCCGGAGCGGCTCGACGCTTGGGCGGTCGCCATCTTCGACGCCCAGTCATTGGACCTGGCGCTCGCCGACTGACCCGGCGTCGCGGACGCTCGCAACGTTCCCCGCGATCGAGTAGCTCGCGAGCAGTTTCAACTTCAGGTCAGGCCGGTGGTGACTACGCGCCTGCGATACTCCGCCGCAGCTGCCCGCATGCTGCCGTCGCGTCGCCACCGAGCGTGCGGCGTCGCGTGGCGACCAGCCCGAGGTCGCGGCAGCGACGCACGAGCGCTGCGAGCCGCGCCTCGTCCGGTCGCTCGAACGGCAGCTCGGGCACCTCGTTCCAGGCGATGAAGTTGACGTACGCCGAAAGGCTGCCGATCAACCGTTTCAGCTCGTCACAGATCGCCAGATCGTCGTTCACGCCGCGCAGCACGACGTATTCGAACTGGATGCGGCCGGCGGTTGCCGCGGCCCACTCGGCGGCGGCGGCAATCACGTCGCGGACCGGGACGCCGCGCATCGCGGGCACCAGTCGCTCGCGCAATGGATCGTCGACGGCATGGAGCGAGAGGGCGAGGCCGAAGCGCCGGCCGCTCGCGGCAAGGCGGCGCACGCGATCGGGGAAGCCGACCGACGAGATCACGATGCGGCGCTCCGCGAAGCTCCCTTCCGCCACCAGCACGTCGAGCGCGGGCAGCAGCGCGTCGAAGTTGAGCAGCGGCTCGCCGATGCCCATGACCACGATCCGGCGCACGTCAGCGTGGGCGCGGGCGTGGACGACTTGCTCGACGATCTCGTGCGGCGCGAGGTTGCGGACCAGGCCGCCGATGCCGCTGGCACAGAAGGGGCAGCCGACCGGACAGCCGACTTGGCTCGAGATACAGACTGCGAAGCTCTGCTTCTCGGCTGGCATCACGACACACTCGACGCTCTTGCCGTCGGTGAGCGTCACCAGCAGCTTCGTCGAGCCGTCGGCTGCGCGGGGGCTCGCGGTGACGCGGGAGCTGGTGGCGACCACGTTGCGGTCGGCGAGCCTGGCGAGCAGCCCGCTCGGCAACGCGAGCCCGCGAGTCGCGATCTCCGCCAAGGGCCGCGCACCCTGCCGGAGCACGCCGCGCCGCAACGCTCGGGCGTGGGCGGGCCGGCCACCGAGCTCGCCAACCAACCGCGCGAACGCCTCCGCCGACCGTGCAAAGAGCGGCTGTGGTGGCGCTGCTTCCGGCACGATCGCCGATCCGGCCAGCGTTCCGGCGAGTGTCCTGATGTGCGACCCGTTGACCATTCCGGTGGTGTTGGTCATGGGGGGCTTGACGCACTCCCTAGCCGCGGGGTCTACTGCCCCGCACTCTCTTGACCCCGATTCGCGGCGCGCCTCTCAGGCAAGCGATTCAAACCTCCGACCATGAATGGGTCTACTCCCGAGCGACTGCGCGAGCTCGAGGTCCTCTTCGCCCGCTGCCGTTATCGGTGGCGCGACCTCTTCTACGAGCTCGAGCAGGGCGAGGTGTCATTGCTCGCCGAGGATCCCTGGAGTGATGTCGACGCCCTCGTCGAATTGGTCGCTCCCGAGCACGCCACCTCCTTCACCGTGACCCTCGAGGAGATGGTGCGCGGCGATGACCCGGTGGCGCAGACGCAGGCGCTCTCGATCATCGCGGCATGTGAGCAGCCGTTCGACCTGGCGATCGCGCTCGCGAACGAGCCGAACCTGAAGAAGGACCTCGAGGCACATCTCGCGTTGCTCCTCGCGATTGGCGAGCGCCGCTTCGCGCCGGGACGCGCGATCGTGGAGAAGGCACTCTTGGAGCACTCGCGGCGCCACGCGGCACTGATCGCGCTCGCGCAGCTCGAACCGGCCGCCGCCGCCCCGCACGGTCTCGCGGCCTACAAGAAGGATCGCGAGCGGATCGTCCAGACCCTCATTCGCCCGCTGGCCGAGCACGAGTACGCGACCTTCTATCAGATGGCCGAGGGCGTGCTCGAAGTGCAGGGGAAGGACGGTTTGAACGTCTTCCTGCGTGCCGTCGCCGGGAAAGACGAGGCGGTCCTGCACGAGCTGGCGCAGCTCGGGAAGCGGCTGCTGTTGCAGGCCGAAGCGGCGTTGACGTGACGTCCGGCGCGGCGCGTCTGCCGCGGCCGCGTTGAGGCGGGCGGCGGGTGCTCCACACCCTCTCGTTGCTCGCGAGCGCGATCGCGGCGCTCGGCCACCTCCTCTTCGCGCTATCGGCGCGCCGTTCGGGACACGCGATCCCGCGGGCGTTCGCGCGGCTCGCGCTCGGCCTCTTCGGCTGGAGCTTCGCCCTCTTCCTGCACGATCTCTTCACGCCGCAGGTCGGGGACGAGCTGCCGTGGATCGCGGCGCTCGCGCTGCCGCCGCTCGGGCTCAGGCTCGCGGCGAAGCTGCACGGCACGGCACCGCGGCTCGAGCGGATCGCCGATCTGGTCTGGATCGGCGCGATCGCCGCGGCCGTGCCGCTCGTGGTGGCCGGCGCGCGGATGGTGCCGGTCGCCGCGGGTGTGCTCTATCCCGGGCTGTTCGGCGTGCTGATCGCCGTCTGGCGCGCGTCGGTGGTGCGCGGCGAGCGGGCGACCGCATTCCTGGTCGCGGCGGGGCTGGCGATCGTCGCGGCGTTGGTCGACACCATGGTCGACAGCGAGGCGACGCTGCCGCTGCCGCGTCTGGCCGGAATCGCGAGTGTTGTCATCGTCGCTCTCCTCGGCTCGGCGGTCGCGCGCCACGGGCTCTTCGAGCTGCGGCCGCTGCTCGGGCGGACGGCGACGCTGGCAGTGGTGGCGCTGGGGGTGGCGCTCGCGCTGGCGTTCGGGCTCGAGCGCGTCGCCGATCCGTCGGCGCGCTTGCTGCTTGCGTGGGTGGTGCTGCTTGCCTTCGCGCTGTTGCAGGGGCCGTTGTTGCGGTTTCTGCGGTCACCGGCGGCGCGCGCGCTCGAACGGCGGCGCCGCGAGCTGATCGATCGGCTGGGCAGGGCCGACGAGGCGCTGGCGCGTGCCACCTCCCGCGAGGAGCTCGACCAGGAGCTCCAGCGCGCGCTGGTGGGCGGCGAGGTCGCGGGGATGTGGCTCACCTGGACGGCGGCGCGACCACCGCTGCGGCCGGAGGCGCCGTTGCTGCTGGCGCTGCGTGTGGGTGGGCGGCGGCTCGGTTGGCTCGCGTTGAAGCTGGTCGATGATCATCTCGTCGGCCCGCGCGTGCTCCGGCATGCGCTGCGCTCGCTCGCCTCGCGCGTCGCGATCGCGGCGGGCGCGATCGAGGCGCACGCGGAGCAGCGGCGGAACGAGCGGCTCGCGCAGCTTGGTGGCATGGCGGCGAGCATCGCCCACGAGATCAAGAACCCGCTCGGCGCGATTCTCGGGGCGCTCGATCTGCTCGAAGTGCCGGCGGTTGGGTCGGCGGAATCGCTGGCCGATGCCGCGTCACCGCGGGTTGAGCAGTCTCGTTGGCTCGCCATCATCCGGGCCGAGGCGCGCCGCCTCGATCGCGTGGTCACCGACGCACTCGCCCTCGGCCGCGAGCCGCGCCTCGAGAAGAGTCGCGCCCTACCGCGCAGCGTGGCCGAAGGCGCCGTGCTTCTCGCGAGCGAGCGCGCCAAGGCAGCAGGCGTTGAGCTCACGCTGCGCGGCGGTGATGCGGCGTCGCCACTCGAAGTTGCCCTCGATCTCGATGTCGATCAGGTGCGCCACGCTTTGCTCAACCTGCTGCTCAACTCGATCTCCGTGCAACCGAAGGGGGGGCGGGTGGAGCTCGCGATCGAACGGGTCGTCGGGCCGGCCGTCGCGCCGCTCGCCTTCCACGTGCGTGACGACGGGCCAGGCATTCCACCCGCGCTGCGTGCGAGAATCTTCGAGCCGTACTTCACCACGCGGCCGACGGGGAGCGGGCTCGGCCTCGCGGTCGCGCAGCGCGTCGCGATCGCGCACGGCGGGCGGCTCGAGCTGGCGGAAGCGGACGGCGGCTTCCGCGGTGCCCACTTCGTGCTGACGCTCCCGACGACTGCGACGACGATCACGACCGCGACGACTGGAGGGGACGATGGCCCACCGCCTCGAGCTTGACGATCCGTGCCGGCTGCTGCTGGTCGATGACGAGCTGAACCTGCGCGCCGTGCTGAAGG
>CAYRQC010000020.1:0-2912 GCA_964426265.1 uncultured Phycisphaerales bacterium
ACGGCCAGCACGCTCTTCCTCCTCACCGACGGCCGCGTGCTGATGCACGACGAGTTCACCACCCACTGGTGGATCCTGACGCCGGACGGTGACGGCAGCTATGTGAACGGGACGTGGAGCGCCGCCGCCGACGCCCACTACGATCGGCTCTACTACGCGTCGGGGGTCTTCGCCGACGGCCGCGTCATCGTCTCGGGTGGCGAGTACAGCGCGCTCGGTGGCTTCGAGACCAACCAGACCGAGATCTACGATCCAGTCGCCGACACCTGGACGAGCATCTCGCCGCCACCCGGCTGGTCCTACGTCGGTGACGCGCCGTCGGTCATCCTGGCCGATGGCCGTTTCATGTTGGGCAGCATCTTCGACAACCGGACGGCGATCTACGATCCGGTGACCGGCGCATGGACGGCCAGCGCGAACAAGCTCAACTACAGCAGCACCGAGGAGTCCTGGGCGCTGCTGGCCGATGGCACGGTCGTCTCGTGCGACTGCTATGGCCATCCCGGCTCGGAGCTCTACAACCCTGCGACCGACACCTGGATCAGCCTCGGCAACACACCGGTGGACCTGGTCGAGGCGGCGTCGATCGAGATCGGCGCTGGCCTCGCGATGAACGACGGGCGCCTCTTCTTCATGGGTGCGACGCCGCATTGCGCGCTCTACACCGCCGCCGCGACTGCAGGAGCGGTCGGTTCCTGGACGCAAGGCGGCGATCCGCCGCTGGTCGGTGGTGTCACCGTGGCCGCGAAGGATGCACCCGCCAGCATGCTGCCCAACGGCAACATCCTGTGTGCACTCGGACCGGTGACCGGGAGCTTCTACGACTTCCTGCCGCCGACCTACTTCTTCGAGTTCGACGGGACGAGCTTCATCCGCGTCGCCGACCCGGCGAACAATGGTGGCCCGCCCTACGTCGGCCACATGATGCTGTTGCCGACCGGCGAGGTGCTCTTCGCCGCCGGCACCATCTACGCCTACACCGGCGACGGTGGGCCGAGCAGCGCCTGGAAGCCGACGATCAGCTCGGTTCCGACCGATCTGCTTCCGGGCCAGAGCTACCGCCTCTCCGGAACGCAGTTGAACGGCCTCACGCAGGCGGTCGGCTACGGCGACGAGGCGGGCACGGCGACCAACTACCCGCTGGTCCGCCTGCGCAACTCGGCGACAAACCACGTCTCCTATTGCCGATCGTTCGACCACAGCACGATGGCGATCGCCACCGGCAGTGCGGTCGTCTCGACCCACTTCCGGGTTCCGGAAGGAGCGGAGCTCGGCCTGTCCACCCTCGAGGTCGTGACCAACGGGATGATGTCGGATGGCGTGAATGTCACCGTCCGCGATGCCGTCGTCATCGACTTCGACCAGCTCGCCGCCAACGTCACCGTCACCAACCAGTATCCGGAAGCGACCTTCTCCTCGACCAGCGGCTTCGTGAACCGGACGACCGCACTGAACGCCGGCAGCTCGCAGCCGAACGTGCTCTGCACCGGACCGATCGGCGGCGGGATCGATTGCACGCACGAAACCGACGTCGACTTCACTTGCCCGGTGGTCGCACTGACCTTGCGCGCGGTCGGAGTCGATGGCAGTGGCACCGTTGCGACGGTGAACGTCTACGAGCTCGGTGACCTGGCTGGCTCGGTCCCGGTGACCGGCGCCGGCGATCCGAACGAGCCAGTGATGGTCGATCTCACCGCATTCCACGACGTGACCCGCATCGAGCTCGTCGGCATCTCCGACGTCGGCGGCATCGCGTGGGACGACTTCGTGTTCGGCATCTCTTCGGCGAGCTGGTCGAGCTACGGCAGCGGCTTCCCGGGTACCAACGGGATCCCGACGCTGCTCCTGGAGAACGACCCAGTGCTCGGCACCACGATCACCGCCGATCTCACGAACTCTTCCGGAGCGACGACGGTCGCAATCGTCTTCGTCGGCTACCAGGAGGCGACGATCCCCTCGCGGAAGGGTGGGACGTTCCTGCTGGTGCCCGACTTCTCGGTGGTGCTGTCGCTCGCACCGACCGGTACGACGATCGACGCCGACATCGATGACGACGTCACGCTCTGTGGTTTGGAGGTCTTCGCGCAGGCGATCGAAGCCGACGCGGGCGCGGCGCGCGGAATCTCGTTCACGCCGGGATTGAAGCTGGTGCTGGGTTACTGAGCCAGTCGGGTAAGTGGGGCGAGTGCAGTGAGTCGGGTGAGTCAATTGACTGGCGCGACGAGGAGCGCGGACGATGCTTGCCGAACTGCCGCCGCAGCACGAGAACCTGGCGCTCCACGCCCATGCCGGCGCCTCAGAGGAGTTTGGGGCGTTCGCGGCGGCACTCGCGATCGACGGAGATGCCGCCACGCGTTGGTCCGGGATCCCCGGGCACAACGAAGGTGTCTGGTTCGAGCTTGCATGGGACGCGCCGATCGACGTCGGGTGCGTCGTCGTGCAGCAGTTCGATCGCTTCACGATGGAGCTCGACCTAGAGGCGTGGAGCGCGGACGACTCGCGGTGGCACGCGATCGACCATTTCGGCCGACCCGGGATTCGGTTGCCACGAGTCTTGCTCTGGTCCGGGGCGCCGGTCCGCACGTCGCGGCTGCGGATCGCTCACATCACGAATGGTCCGAGCTTCAACGAGGTCGCCGTCTTCGCCGACGCGTCGGCCGAGCCGCCGGAAGTGCATTGTGCGGGCGATGCCGATGGCCACGTGATCGGCGTGGTCACCGATCAGTACGGTGCCGCACCGATCGCGGGTGTGCAGGTTGCGCTGTCGGCCCCGACGCGTTCCGGAGTGTGGCGCGCGACGAGTGCCAGTGACGAGCACGGCCTCTTCGCCGTGGCCCCGCCGCTCGACGTGCATGGCGACCTCACGATCGGCCTCCCGTTCCCGTCCGGTGGCGCGATCGCGGCAACGCCGG
>CAYRQC010000021.1:0-3992 GCA_964426265.1 uncultured Phycisphaerales bacterium
GCTCGCGCGGCTCTTCCAGGAGCGCAGCCAGAGCCGTGTCATCCGCTTCGACGAGTCGCCGATCGCCAACACTTCTCCTGCCGACCTCGATCCGCGGCTCTCGAGTCGGTTTTTCCGGGAGGAGCTGGCGCCGACGGAAGCGTCACTCCGCAAGCTCCGCATCGTTGCCGACGACGACGACGGCCGCGCGCGCCTCACCGTCACCGGGGTCCTGCTTTGCACGCAGCGGCCGCAGCGTTGGATGCCGCACGCCGAGATCCAGGCCGTCAGCTATGCGGGCGATCGGCGCGACGTGAACTACCAGAACGACGCCCGCGACATCGGCGGCCCGCTCGACGAGCAGGTCGTCGAAGCGCTGCACTTCGTGCGACGCAACGTGACGGTGCGAGCCGCGAAGGTCACGAGGCGCGTCGAGTACCCGCCGTTCAGCGACCGGGCGATCTTCGAAGCGCTGGTCAATGCGGTGGCGCACCGCGACTACTCGATGGCTGGTGCGAGGGTCCGGCTTCACCTCTTCGGGGACCGCGTCGAGCTCCACGTTCCGGGCGGCCTCGCGAACACGTTGACGACGGAGAGCATGCCTTTGCGCCAGTACAGCCGGAACGAGCTCATCGTCTCGCTGTTGGCACGCTGCCCGATCAGTCCTGACGAGGGGCTGGTGCGCTCCTACCTGATGGATCGCCGTGGGGATGGCGTCCCGATCATCCTCGAGGAGAGCCGTCGGTTGTCGGGTCGACTTCCCGAGTACCGAGTCATCGACGACAGCGAGCTGCAGTTGGTGATCTGGGCCGCGGGTGGAGCAGTCGCGGGTGGAGTGGCACCGGTCGATCCATTGCAGGGTTGACGTGCAGATTCCCGAGGTCTAGCAGTGGCTGCTTGAGCCGATGCAGACTTGGCCGAAGCGCTGATCACTGGAAGGTCGAGACGTTGCGCGGCGGCGGCGCGCTGGCGGAGTGCGCGACCAATCGACTGACGAGAGTGACGAGTCGGCCTCGGCGGTGACGCGGGGCGTGTGGCCGACGAGGTCATCACCCAGCTCGGCACTTTCTTTCTTGCCATCAAACCCGCCGATACTCTGCCGCCCTCACATGCTCCGCCTCCTCCACACCGCTGACTGGCAGCTCGGGATGACCCGGCACTTCCTCGCCGGGGAGGCGCAGGCACGCTACTCGGCGGATCGACTCGAGGCGGTGCGGGCGCTGCTGCGGCTCGCGGCGGACGAGCGGTGCGAGGCGGTCGTCGTCGCGGGGGACGTCTTCGAGACGAACCAGGTCGATCGGCGGACGATTGCGCAGGCGCTCGATGCGCTCGGCGGGTCGACGGTGCCGGTCTTCCTGCTGCCGGGAAACCATGACCCGCTCGACGCGGCGTCGGTCTTCCGGTCGCGGGCGTTCGTCGCGGCGAAACCGGCGCACGTGCATGTGCTCGACACGGTAGAGCCGCGGCGGCTCGAGTCGGGAGCCGAGATCGTGGGCGCGCCGTGGTCGTCGAAGCGGCCGCTCTCCGATCTCGTCGCTGATGCGGCACGAACGCTCGAGCCGACCGACGTGCCGCGCGTGCTGGTCGGTCACGGCGCGGTCGACTCGATCGTGGCGGTGGACCGCGAGAACACGGCACTCATCGCACTGGCGGGCGCCGAACGGGCGATCGCGGAACGGCGGTTCCACTACCTCGCGCTCGGCGATCGTCACTCACCGACCCGCGTCGGTGGCGGCGATCGCATCTGGTACGCCGGATCGCAGGAGATGACCGACTTCGACGAGATCGACCCGGGTCGCGCGCTGGTCGTCGAGGTGGGGCCGGAAGCGTGCGTGGTGACACCGCATCGAGTCGGCCGCTGGACATTCGTCCGCGAGGAGTTCGAGCTGGTCGCCGATGCCGATCTCGACCTCGTGCAGCGGCGGCTGCAGTCCTTCGACGACAAGTCGCGCACCGTCGTCAAGCTCGGCTTCCGTGGGACGCTGACCCTGCGACAGCGTGCGCGGCTCGACGAGATCCTCGACGAGGCGCGTCACCTGCTGGCGGCCGTCATCGAGTGGGAGCGCGTGAGTGAGATCGCGGTGCGGCCGGATGCCGATGATCTCGCCGGCATCGAGCTCGCGGGGTTCGCGCGCCGCGCGGCCGAGCAACTGCGCGCGACGGCCGCCGCGGGTGGCGAGGCCGGCGAGACCACGCGCGGCGCGCTTGCGCTGCTCTTCCGTCTCGCGCGGAGGAGCGCATGAGAATCCGCCGCCTCCGGCTGCGCCACTGGCGCGGCGTCGAGGAACGCACGGTCGAGCTCGCACCGGTGGGGGTGACGGTCGTCGAGGGCCCGAACGAGATCGGCAAGTCGAGCCTCGTGGAGGCGGTCGATCTGCTCTTCGATGAGATGGACTCGTCGGCGAAGGCGCGCGTGCGAGCGGTGAAGCCGGTTCACGTCGACGCGGGCGCCGAGGTCGAGGCCGACGTCGAGACGGGTGACTACGACTTCACCTACACCAAGCGCTTCCACAAGAAGGCGCAGACGACGCTGACCGTGCGCGCGCCCCGGGCCGAGAGCCTCACCGGCCGCGAGGCGCACGAGCGCGCCAACGCGATCCTGAGTGAGACACTCGACGTGGCCTTGTGGAAGGCACTGCGTGTCTCGCAGGGTGGGGGACTTGCGCAGGCGGAGCTCGCGGACAAGAAGTGGCTGACCGCGGCGCTCGACCGCGCCGCGGGCGGCGCCGCGACGACGGGCGGCCGCGAGGAGGCGCTCTTCGATGCCGTTCGCGCCGAGCACGTCCGCTGGTGGAAGGAGAACGGCGATCCGCGGAAAGAGCTCGTCGAGGCCGATCAACGGCACGTCGACGCGCAGGCCGAGGTGGCGCGGCTCACGGCTGAGCTCAGGAAGCTCGACGAGGATGTGGACGGTGTCGCGCGGCTGATGAAGGAGGTCGCACGGCTCGAAGCGTCGGGCGTCGATCTCGAGCGCCGCGCTGCGGACCGAGTCGCTGCGGCAACCGCGTTGACGACGCTCCGCGCCGCGCGCGACGACGCGGAGAAGCGGCTCGCGCAGGCGGAGACGGCGCGCGCGCGAGCGCAGGCGGTGCGCAGCGAGCGGACGAAGCTCGCCAATGATCTCGCTGTGGCCGAGGCTGCGGTGGTCGAGGTGGGCCGCGCGCTCGACGCCGCGTCGCCAGGACTCGAGGCAGCACGCGTGGGGCTCGCGGAAGCAGAGCGGGCGCTCATCTTCTCACAGGCTGCCGCTACCGCCGCGCACCGCGACATGGAGCTGCGCGAGCGCGACTTCGACTACCGCCGCGAAGAGTTGGACCTCGCGCAACTGGACGAACGCCGCGCGCGCCTCGAAGCGGCCGATCGCGCGGCCGCCGCCGCCGAGGAGATCGTCGCGCGCGTTCGAGCCGACGACCCGACGCTCGCGAAGCTCCGCACGCTGCACGAGGAGGTCGTCAAGGCGCAGGTGCGGCTCGAAGCTGCGAGCGTGGCGGTCCACGTCGAGGCGCTCGGGGGGTGCTCGCCCGAGATGGACGGCGTCCCGACGCCGCTTGCGCTGGGCGAGACGCGCGACGTTCGCGTCGCCGGAACCTGGCGGATCGAGGTGCCCGGCGTCGTGCGCATCGACGTACGTTCCGGCACCGGGATCGACGCACCGCGCACCGACTTCGAGGCCCGGCGGCGGGCGCTCGACGAGGTGCTCCTTGCCTCGTGCGTCGCGACGCTCGATGACGCGGTATCTGCCAACGTCACCTTGCGCGAGGCGCGCCGCGCACTGGCTGATCGCGATCGTGCCGCGAAAGAGAATCTGCGCGACCTGAAGCGCGACGAGCTCGTCCGCAAGGTCGAGAACCTGCGACCGCGGGTAGCGGGTTATCGCGCACAGCGTCCGGCGGAGCCTGCACTGCCGGCCGACTTCGATGCAGCCAAGGAGCTTTCTCGCCGGGCAAAGGAGACCGCCACCGCAGCCGACGTCGCGCTCACCAGCGCGCGCGGGGGGCGCGACGACGCGAAGG
>CAYRQC010000022.1:0-19880 GCA_964426265.1 uncultured Phycisphaerales bacterium
GCGCCGAAGTCGTCGTTGCCGGCCGTCGTCTCGATGCGATAGCGGCGATAGAGCTGCGGGTCGGGCTTGCCGTCGACGAAGACCACCAACGACGCGACCGGCTGCGCCCCCTGGAGGTGCGAGACATCGATGCACTCGATCCGCCGTGGTGCGCGGGCCAGCCCGATCCGTTGCTTGACGTCTTCGAGCACGCGCAGCTCGATCGATTCCTGGTCGCGCGCGGTCTTCTGGGCCAGCTCGGCGTTGCGGCTCGCCATCTCGACGGCGCGCTGGCCGGAGCCGGAATGCGCCTCGTGGACGCGGACGGGTTGGCCGCGCCGCTCGCTCCAGAGCGCCTCGAAAGCGTCGGCGGCGTAGGCGGCGAACGGCAGCAACACTTCGTCAGGCACCGGCCGGCCGCCTCCGTACCACGCCCCAAGGAAGGTCGAGAGCGCCTCGTCGTCCGGCAGATCGGTGGTGAGCGAGAAGGGGCGGCTCGTCAGCAGCTTGCCGCCGCGGAACTCGAGCAGGCAGAGCTCGACGCGCCGGCCGCGGCGATGGAACCCGATGGCGTCGCGATCGACGAAGCGTGCGTTCTCGACGGCCTGCGCTTCGGTCGACGTCGTGAGGAAGGCGATGCGGTCGCGCAGCACCGCAGCGCGCTCGTACTCGAGCTTCACCGCGGCGTCGCTCATGTCGCGTTGCAGCCGAGTCAAGATTTCCTGCGTACCGCCGTGCAGCACCTTCAGCGCCGATTCGAGCAGCTCCTGATACTGCTCGCCGGTCACGGCACCGACGCACGGCGCGCAGCACATGCCGATCTGGTGCTTGAGGCATGGCCGCGTCCGGTTGGCGAACTCGGCGTCGCGGCAGTCGCGCAGCGGAAAGACCGTGCGCAGCAGCCGTAGGGTGGTCCGGATCGCGTGTGCGGAGGCGTAGGGACCGAGATAGCGCGCGCCATCCTTGCGCGGCCGGCGGATCGGGACGATCGCCGGGAACGGGTGCTTGGTGTCGATCCGCAGGTGGAGGAACGACTTGTCGTCCTTGAGGCGGATGTTGTAGCGGGGCTGGTGGGTCTTGATCAGGTTGTTCTCGAGGAGCAGCGCCTCCTTCTCCGATCGCGTCACCACCACGTCGACGTCGGCCACTCGCTGCTCGATGAAGCGGACGAAGAGCCGCCCGTCCCCGCGCTCCTGGAAGTACCCGCGCACGCGCTCGCGCAGCGACTTCGCCTTGCCGACGTAGAGCACCACACCGGCGCCATCCTTGAACAGGTAGACGCCCGGATCGCGCGGCAGCGCGGCGACCTTGGCGAGCAGCGCGGCGCGCCCGCTCATCCGAGCCTCAGGTCCTCGAGCTCGAGCGTGCGCATCGCGTCGCGCAGCTCCGCCGCTTTCTCGAAGTCGAGCTCCTCGGCGGCCGCGAGCATCTTCGTGCGCACGTCGGCGATCTCCTGGCGCAGGACGGCGCGGTCCTTGGGCGCCCGCGGCTTCCGCGGCGCCGGCGTGTCGAGGACCGCGTGCTCTTCCCGTGCAGCGAGATCGAGAATCGTGCGCAGGCTCTTCTTGATCGTCTCGGGTGTGATTCCATGCGCGCGGTTGTGCGCCTCCTGGATGGCGCGGCGGCGATCGCCCTCGGCCATCGCGGCACGGATCGAGTCGGTCTCCTTCTCGGCGTAGAGGATCGCGCGGCCGTTCACGTTGCGCGCCGCCCGACCGAACGTCTGGATGAGCGACGTCGTGCTGCGCAGGAACCCCTCCTTGTCGGCGTCGAGGATCGCGACCAACGCCACTTCCGGCAGGTCGAGCCCCTCGCGCAGCAGGTTGATCCCGACCAGCACGTCGAAGGCGCCGGCACGCAGTTGCTCGAGGATCTCGGTGCGTTCGATCGTCTCGATGTCGCTGTGAAGGTACTTCACCTTCACGCCGAGCCCGCGGTAGTAGTCCGAGAGCTCCTCCGACATCCGCTTGGTCAGCGTCGTCACCAGGACCCGTTCACCCGCCGCGACCGCCTTGCGGATCTCGCCGAGGAGATCGTCGACCTGGCCGCGCGCCGGCCGGATCTCGACCCGCGGATCGACCAGGCCGGTCGGCCGGAGGATCTGCTCGACGAGGTTGGTACCCGACTTGTCACGCTCGTACTTGGAGGGCGTCGCCGAGACATAGGTCACCTGGTGCACGAGCTTCTCGAACTCGTCGAACCGCAGCGGTCGGTTGTCCTTGGCGCTCGGCAGCCGGAAGCCGTAGGAGACGAGCGTCTCCTTGCGCGCCTGGTCGCCGCGGTACATCGCCGCCACCTGCGGCACCGTCTGGTGCGACTCGTCGATGACGAGGAGGTAGTCCTCGGGGAAGTAGTTGATGAGGGTCGACGACGGCTGGCCGGCGGCACGACCATCGAGGTGGCGCGAGTAGTTCTCGATGCCGGGGCAGGTGCCGGTCTCCTGGATCATCTCGAGGTCGAAGCGGGTGCGCTGCTCGAGGCGCTGTGCTTCCAGCAGCTTGCCGGCCCCTTTGAGCTCGATGAGCCGCTCCTCCAGCTCCGCCTCGATGGTGACCAGCGCCTTCTGCAACTGCTCGTGCGGCGTGACGTAGTGGCTCGCCGGCCAGATCGTGACCGACTCGGGCTCCTCGAGCACCTCGCCGGTGAGCGGATCGATGACGACCAGCGCCTCGATCTCGTCGTCGAAGAGCTCGACCCGGATCGCCTTGCTCTCCTCGTAGGCCGGGAAGATCTCGACCACGTCGCCGCGCACCCGGAAGGTGCCGCGCTGGAACTCGAAGTTGTTGCGCTGGTACTGGATCGCGGTCAGCCGCCGCAGCAGACCATCGCGTTCGATCCGCTTCGTCTTGTCGATCTCGACCGACATCTCGGCGTAGGCGCCCGGCGAGCCGATCCCGTAGATGCACGACACCGAGGCGACGATCACCACGTCGCGCCGCTCGAGCAGTGAGCGCGTCGCCGAGTTGCGCATCCGCTCGATCTGCTCGTTGATCGCGGCATCCTTCTCGATGTAGGTGTCGGTCCGCGGGATGTACGCCTCGGGCTGGTAGTAGTCGTAGTAGGAGACGAAGTACTCGACGGCGTTGTCAGGGAAGAGCGACTTGAACTCGGAGTAGAGCTGCGCCGCGAGCGTCTTGTTGTGGGCGATGACGAGCGTCGGCCGCTGCACGCGCTCGATCACCGACGCC
The DNA here is from genome assembly GCA_964426265.1 of uncultured Phycisphaerales bacterium. Classification (GTDB taxonomy): domain Bacteria; phylum Planctomycetota; class B15-G4; order B15-G4; family SIAN01; genus SIAN01. Next base: position 3,168 of record CAYRQC010000022.1, read on the forward strand.
ATCGTGAAGGTCTTGCCGGAGCCGGTGATGCCGAGCAGAACCTGGTGGCGCTCGTTGGCGAGGATGCGGCGGCTCAACGTCTCGATGGCGGCGGGCTGATCGCCGGCCGGCTTGAAGTCGGAGACGAGGCGGAAGCGGCCGTCGGCCATGCGCGCGGCGCGCCGCCGTCAGCGCTCCGCAGCGGAGCGCAGTTGCTGCGCGGAGCTGCGGTCGCCGCGGGCTGCGACGCGATCGGCCTCATCGCGCAGCGCCGCAGCCAGGTCGGCGAGCGCCGGACGATGGTCGAAGACGATCGCGGGTAGCGCGACGGCCGGGAGCGCGACTGGGGCCGCGTCGAGCAGGGTCGACGCCGAGAGCGTGCCGCGGATCGACGCCACCGAGTGCGGCGCGGAGCTGCGGCGCGCGAAGTCATCGCGGTCATCGCGGTCGAAACGAAAGCGGCGCGACCGGTGGTGCAGCCGCGGCGGCGGCGGCGGCCGATCGCGCGGGGTCAGCGACGGGGCGCGCGCCGACCAGCCCGGCGCCTCGAACCCGCCCATCGGCGCGAGCGGAGTGTCGCTGAAGGGCACCAACCCGCGCTGCGAGAAGCCCTCGGTGAAGCGATCGCCGAAGGTGGCCAAGCCGCGACCGTCACCCCGTAGCGCCGCGGATTGCGGTGCGACCGCCGACTCCGGCCCCCGATCACCGGCACGCTCCTGGGCCGTCGACGGCGCGGTCGCGCCCGCGAGCAGCACCCAGAGCGTGGCGAGCGAGAGGCGCCACGCAAAACGCGACATGAAGGGACTCCAGCGATACAGCCGAAGGCGCGGATGATAGAGGCAGGCCGGTCGGCGGCAAGGTGAGCGGCACGCCGAACCATGGAGCTGGATTGAACAGCCGAGCCGCGGCGCCGTTGACCCTCCCCACCCCCTAACTATTGTGCGTCGCTCGCGCCGTCGCCCGCCCGCGGGGAGCGTGCGCCAAACGCTCGGAGAGCGCCTCGATGCCTCAACCCCGAAACTCGCCCCGCAACAGCCGGCGTGCCGCGCTCGCCGAGCGCAAGGACCAGAACCAGACGCAGCAGAAGCTGCTCTTCGCGATCATCGGCGTCGTGGTGCTCTTCGCGATCGCGATCGGGATCGCGCTCACGAAGGGTGACAAGAACCCGATCACGCCGGCCACGATGGCGCCGGCGGCCGCGACGACCAGTGGCAGCGCCGCAGCGAAAGCTCCGACGCCCAGCAGCGTGACGCCGACCGAAAGCGATCCCATGCGCGCGCGCGTCAACGACATCCTGCGCGCGATCCAGGAGGGCGACCAGGACGCGATCGCCAAGAACGTGAGCTTCCCCCGCTGGCACGACATGCTGGTCGCGACGGGCAAGGAGAGCAAGCACTGGAACGAGCTCGATCCCGTGACCCAAACGCTGGCGCGGCAGAAGATCACCGAGAGCCTGAGCGCCGACGAGCCGACGCGCGACTTCATGCGCCAGTCCAAGGTGCGCAGCTTCGTGGTGATGTCGCAGGACGCCAAGCGGATGAAGGTGCAGGTGATCCTGCAGCACCTGATCGACACCAAGAAGGAGCAGGAGCGGACCATCGAGCTCGAGAACATCGACGGTAGCTGGTTCCTCGCGTCGATGGTCGCCTCCGCGATCCAGACGCCCGAGCAGATGCAGGAGGTCGGGAAGTCCGAGCGCGCCGCCGAGCGGTCGCGTCGCCAGGGTCGCGACATGGCGCCGATCGAGAAGCAGGAGTTCCTTGCGGACACGGCCGCCGACGTGCGGAGCAAGATCGAGGGGCTCTGCGCGAAGCTCACCGATCTCTCGATGACGAAGGAGATCTCCAAGGCGAAACGCGAGCTGGGCGACTTCGGCAAGCCGGCGATCCCGGGAGTGCTCAACGTGATCGTCGGCCACGAGAAGCTGGAGACCCACGACGATCAGATGATCATCAACAACGCCGTCTCCGTCCTGAAGGACATCACCCAGGAGGACCTCGGCTACGCGCCGGGCGGCATCGGCGGGACGATGATGGGCGACATCAAGAAAGAGAACGTCGAGGCGCTGATGCGCTGGTTCGGCTGGTGGCGTGACAACAAGACGAAATGGAACGGCCCAAAACCACCCGCGGAGGAGAAGTGAAGTGAGGCCAACGCACGAGTCTTTGCGGTTGGCCCAGTAGCATCCCGGTCGCGTCCAGGTCGAAACGGAAAGCCCTGTCGGAGCAGAAACCAATGTCGGAACGGATCGGCATCTGTGGCGGCTGCGGTGCGCGCTTCAAGATTCCGGAGTCGTTTGCCGGAAGCAGCGCGCCGTGCAAGAAGTGCGGCGGCGTGATCACCATCAGCGCGCCGGCGGCCGCGGCGGCTCCGGCAGCCAAGCCGCCGGCCAAACCGTCGGCCAAGCCAGCCGCTCCGCCGGCACCCGCACCAGCGCGAGCCGCAGCCACGACGCGACCAACAGCTCAGCGCGAGACGACGCCGCCAGGGCATGCCGCACGTGGCGCTGCATCCAGCGGACGCGCTGGTCGCGCCGAAGCGAGTGAAGGCCGACGCGGGCGCCGCGACGCAGGTGGCGACAAGAAGAAGAGCCCCACGATGCTGGTCGCCGTGGTCGCCGGCGCACTGGTGGTCATCGGTGCCGTCGGCTTCATGATGATGGGCGGCAAGGACGATCCGAAAGCCGACCCGCAGGCCGGTGGGAGCAACGACGCGGCGGTTGGCACGCCCGAAGCTGGAGTTGGAACGTCGGTAGCTCCGAGTGGTGCGACCGAAGCGAGCGGCGCCATGCCCGCGAAGGTTCAACCCGAGGCGCCCAAGACCGCCATCCCGGCGCCAGCCGTGACCAATACGAGCAAGCCGGTCGAAGCCGCCACTCCGACCCCCGCGGAGCCCGTGAAGCCGGCCGGCGAGAACAAGCCCGCCGACGAACCGGCCCCCACCGGTCCGGTCGTCACGAAGTTCGAGTTCGAGCTGCTCGAGCGCGCGCCAGGCACCACCGACGACGAGTGGAAGGAGCTCCAGGATCTCGGCGTGAAGCTCAAGGAGACCGGCGCCCCACGCAAGCGCGCCATGCGCAAGCTCGCACCCTTCGCCATGAAGGCGGTGCCAGTCGCGATCAACTTCCTCAACGGGCTCGATCTCACCAGCAAGCAGCAGTGGGTCGACGGCTACGAGATCGCGGTCTTCATCCAGGACGAGCTCACCGCGGGGACGATCCTGATCCCGTACCACGCTGACTTCTCGGAGGAGCCCGCGGAGATCAACCGGACCCACAAGGTCCTGACGAGCATCCTCAAGTATTGGCGCGACGAGGCGTCCGATCCGATCCGCTGGGAGCGACTGCTCCAGAAGTACACCGACAAGAAGGCGGGCAAGGGCGCGTCGAGCGGTGAGTGACCACTCTCAGACGATGACGACGTCGACCCGGACGTGGCTCTCGCGCAGGTAGTGGATGGCGCGCTCGATCTCCGTCGCCTCCCCTTCGAGCTCGAGGAAGACGATCCCCATCTCGTCGTTGATCGTCGCACCGCGGATGTTGGGGACGATGTTGAACTGCTTGCCGAGCATGTAGAGCACGGGGTCGCGGATCTTCTCCTTCGGGAAGGTGCAGTAGATCTGTTGCTTGATCGCCGCCATTCGGGGTCCTCTTCTCACCGGGAGAACGGATCGGCCACTTCGAACGGCTGGAAGTCGGAGAGCCACGCGCGCAGGTCGAGCTCGATGCGTGTCGTGTCCTGGCGACCGCGACGACCGCCGAACCCCGGCACCGAGCCCCCCTGCTGATCGTTCGAGCGCGGGGGCGGCGGATCCTCCGACGACGATCCGCCTCCGGTTCCGCCATCGCCGCCGTCGTCCCCACCACCCGCCGGAGGCGGTGAGCCGCTGCCCGGAGACGGCACCGAGCCGTCGTTGCCGACCTCGTCGCTGCGCGGCTCCGCGAAGACCACCCGATCGAGCTCCAGCAGATCGCGCAAGACGCCGACCCGCAGATCGTCCCGCGCGAGCAGCCAATGGGCGCGTGCGGCGGTCAGCGCGGCCGCGATCCGCTCGCGCAAGAGACGTGAATCGAGGTTCTTGGCCTCGATCCCCACCACTTCTTCCCAGAGAGCCGGGATGGTGGCTCGTCGCGCCTCCGGCAGCAACTCCTGCGCGGGCCGGTCGAGCGTCGTCGCGCAGAGCAGCAAGCCGCGCTCGATCAGCTCACGGTCCCGCCAGAGCGGAAGGGCATCGGCGATCACGGTCGCCGACTCGCTGTCGCCGATGCGCGCGAGCGAGAGCAGCGCGCTCGCCTTGCTCGGCAAACCAGCCGGCCCGGTCGCCAGCTCGCGCAGGTGCGGGAGGAATCGTTGCTGGTCGACCAGGTCGGCGACCACCAGCGCCGCACCAGCACGGACCGTCTCGGAGAACTCACCGTCGAGGGCGCGCTCGAGCCACCCCTTCGCTTCCGGCGAAGCGATGTTGGCGAGCGAGTGGACCGCGAGGAGCGCCCGCTCGCGCTCGTGGAGCAGCAGCTTGCCGAGCGCCTCGACCACGACCGGTTCCTGGAACGTCCCGAGAGCGAGCGCGTACTCGGCCACCTCGCGCCGGTCGGGCTCGAACTTGAGCAGTGGCGCCAGCAGCGACGGCTCGCCGAGTCGCGCCACGGCATAGAGCGCCGCGCGCCGCAGCTTCTCGTCGCGCGTCTGACGGACATCGAGGAAGCGCGCGATCAGCGGGGCCGCCGTCGGATCACCCGCCTCCGCCAGCGCCACCAACATGCAACCGCGCACCCGCGCACTGCGCTCCGAGACGAGCGGCCCCTTCAGCAGGTCGCGCAGCCCGGTGATGCGCCGCGCTCCGGCGCAAAGCAGTGCGCACTCGCGGACAGTCGAGAGCGGTGCATCGACCACCAGCTTGCGCAATTGCTCCGCCAGCTCCGAGGTCGTCTGGCTCCGCCCGCGCGCCAGGGCGAGCAGCGCCGCACGCGAAGCCTCCTCCGGACGCGCCTGCGCCAGGTACCACTTCTCGAGCAGCGCCAGCGCCGTCCCGTCGCCGATGGCACCGAGTGCCAGGCAGGCGTTGCGCACGAGCTTGGGGTCGGAGGCGTTGCGCAACACGTCGAGCAGCGCTGGCACCGCCGGACGGCCGATCGCGTCGATCCGTCGCACCGCGCGCGCGCGCACCCCCGGATCAGGACTGCCGAGCTCGCTGATCCGCTGCTCGAGGGCGGCCCGTTCGCGTGCGCTGAGATCGCGGCCGGTTGCACGCAGGAAGTCATCGCGCGCCACGGCCGGAAAGGCCAGCGCGACGACGGTCGCCCACGTCAACCAGCGTCTCACGATCGACCGCTCCAGCATCGCTCCAGCATCGGACCCCGCTCTGCTCTACCTGGAGAGTAGTCGACAATCAGCGGTCGGCAATCGCCGGCCCGGAGCGGCGCGGAGGCCACCCCGGGCCGACGGGGAAAAACCTCAGCCCTGCAGCTCGATCGCGATCGGCGTCCCGACCACGTGGGCGTCGAAGTCGTACGCCTGGGCGTAGACCGTCAATGTGAACCCCGGCGGCGCCGGATCGAACGTCACGGCGGCGTGGCCGGCGGCATCGGTGACGCCATAGGTCCACGGCAGATCGGCGATCGACGCTGAGAAGAGCCAGTCATTCGGGTCGAGCGCCAACCCGTAGAAGCCGTCGTACTGGATGTAGTCGGAGTTGCCCTTCGTCAGCGACAAGGTCAACAAGAAGGCATGGTTCGCCGCCATCCCGTCGAGGTCGACCACCGTCACCTGGTTCGCCGGAACCAAACGCGGAGTGGCGCGGGCGGCCAGGAACTCGATCGGCGCGGGCGTGAGGTCGAGCGCGTCCATCTCCGCGCCGCTGCTCAAGCCGAGCGTCGACTCGGCCACCAGGATCGTGCCGCTGTTACCTGCGCTGAACACGGAGGCGTCGTCGCTCGACGGGCTCTGCACGCTGAAGGCGAGGGTGCCGCTTGCATCCATGGCGATCCCGAGCGTGTCGCCGGTCTTGATCGACTTGCCGAGCGCGTGGCTCACCAGCGCATCGATGTTGCCTTCGGTCAGGGCGACCCCGACGGTGCTCGCCACCGGATCCCAATAGACGATCGACCCGTCGGTGACGACGTTGGGCTTGTCCGTCGAGAGACCCGTAGTCGGCTCGTCATCGGCGAAGCTCACGTAGATCTTGCCGTCGGGCCCGACGTGCAGGCCATCGAGATCCATCTGACCGTCGGTGAGCCCGAAGATCTGCATCAGGTGCGCCTCGGACTCGTTGACGACGAGCCCGCCGGCCGGCGTGAGCCGCACGATGTCACCGTCGAGGAACCCACCGAAGGTCGTGTTGAAGGAGAGCCAGATCTCCTCGACCCGATCGGCGCCTTGCTTCACCCAGACGGCGTCGACGTCCTTCCACTCATCCGAGGTGCCGTCGCCGTTGACGTCGCCGGCGTAGAACGCGCCGGTCGCGATCGAGAGCCACGGCCGCGTCATGCCGGCGGGCACGTCGCGGATCGCCAGCTCGGTGTCGGCGAGGTTGCCGAACGGCGCCGTTGCCGACGAGGTGAGTGAAAAGATGACCGACTCCTGCGCGGCAGCCGCCGCCACGCATACCCCGTGAACGAGCGCGAACCGGAGCGGCACGCGCTTCCACTGCTTCCATTCCATCGAACGTCTCCATCAAGCCGGCGAATCGCCGGCTGGCCTCTGGCGCGCGCACCATGCGGCGCCAATGGCTCGAGGAGTCGTTTCTCGAACGCGCTGGTGACATCACTCGCCAAAAGAAAATGGCTGGACGTCGGAAAGCTGCGCCGCGCCGGTCAGCAGCAGATGAAGCCGATCGACGCCGAGCGCGACCCCGGCGCATGGCGGCAACCCCGATCGCAGCGCACGCAGGAAGGGCTCCGAAAGCGGCAGCCTCTCGCCGCCGGCCCGCACCCGCTCCTCCTGCTCCGCGCGCAGCCGGCGCTCCTGCTCCTCGGGATCGCGCAGCTCCTGGAAGGCGTTGCAGAGCTCGATCCCGACGACGTAGGCCTCGAACCGCTCGGCCACGCGCGGATCGTCGGCCGCCAGCTCGCTGAGGGCGGCGTGGCGCGCGGGGTAGCGGCAGAGCAGTGTCGGCTCACCGATCCCGAGCTGCGGCTCGATCCGCTCCACCAGCAGGCGGAAGTAGGCGGAGTCGGCCTGCTCGCGCGCGCTCTCACCCACACGCGGGAGCGTGGTCGGGAGGCTGGCGACGAAGGCGGCATCGTCGCCGTCGAGATAGGGCGAGAGCTCGATGGCCGCCAGCTCCGTGAAGGCGCGCTCGACGGTGAGCCAGCGCGGGGGCCGCGCGAGGTCGCAACGACGGCCGCTGCGCTCGATCTGTGGCGTGCCGCGCAGCGCGGTCGCGGTGGTCCGAAGCAGCGCCGCCACGTCGGCTCCGATCGCCGCGAGCCCATCCCACGCGCGATACCACTCGACCATCGTGAACTCGGGTGCGTGCAGCGGCGACTGCTCGTCGCGGCCGTCGCGGTAGCTGCGACCGAGCTGGAAGAGGCGCTCGAAGCCGAGCGCGAGCAGTCGCTTCATCGCATATTCGGGCGACGTGGCGAGCCACAGCGGCCGCGCACCATCGCGGCCGTGGAATGCCGTCGCGAAGGGCAAGAGGTGCGGCTCCTGGCCTGGTGCGGCGAGCAGCGTCGGCGTCTCGACTTCGAGAAAGCCGTGTTCCGCGAACCAACCGCGGAGCGACCGCAGCAGATGGTCCCGCGCGACGAGCTCGCGGCGCTTCGAGGCCGACGCCGGGTCGGACCAGTCGCCGGTCTCGCCCCCACGGAGCGCGGGGAGGCCGACGATCTCCACGCGAGTCGCCAGGAAACCGCTCTTCGCGCATTCGCCGGTCACGACGACCAGCGCCCCGATCGGCGGGCTCGCGCCCTCCGGACCGACCACTCGCATCTCACCCGTGCCGTCGCGCAGGACGAACGCCCGCGACCGCTCGCCGAGCTGCGCTGAAAGCTGCGCGACCACTCGCCCGGCGATCGTCGCCGAGCCGTTCAGCCGCAGTTCACCGATCCGAACGCGCTCGCTCACGGCACGATGCGATAGAGCATCCGCGGATAGGGGATGCACTCGCGGACGTGGTGCGTGCCGCAGATCCACGCAGTCGTGCGCTCGACGCCGAGACCGAAGCCGGCGTGCGGAACGCTGCCATAGCGGCGCAGATCGAGATACCACTCGAATGCCGCCTGCGGGAGCTTGTGCGCCTCGATCTGCTTCAGGAGGAAGTCGAGATCGGTGGCACGCTCGCCGCCGCCGATGATCTCGCCGTACCCCTCGGGCGCGAGGCAGTCGCAGCCGAGCGCGAGCCGATCGTCCGCCGGATCGCGTTTGGCGTAGAACGCCTTGATCTGCGCCGGGAAACGGTGCACGAGCAGCGGCTTCTCGAACTGACTGCTGATCTCCGCCTCGTCGGGCGCCCCGAAGTCGCCGCCCCACTCGAAGGGATGGCCCTTCTGGTTCAGCAGCGCGACCGCGTCGTTGTAGTGCATCCGCGGAAAGGGCTTGGTCACCTTCTCGAGCTTGCTGACGTCGCGCTCGAGAACGAGCAGCTCCGGCCGTCGATCCTTCAGCACGCACTGGACGATCTCGGTGATGAGGTCCTCCATCAGCACCATCACGTCCTCGAGCGTCCCGTAGGCGATCTCCGGCTCGACCATCCAGAACTCGGTGAGGTGGCGGCGCGTCTTGCTCTTCTCGGCGCGGAAGGTCGGACCGAAGCAGTAGACCTTGCCGAACGCCATCGCCGACGCCTCGGCATAGAGCTGGCCGCTCTGGCTGAGGTAGGCGGTCTGCTCGTCGAAGTAGGGGACCTCGAAGAGCGTCGTCGTGCCCTCACAGGCCGACGGCGTGAAGATCGGCGAGTCGATGCACAGGAACCCGCGCTCGTCGAAGAAGTCGCGGATCGCCTTGATGATGCGCGCGCGGATGCGCAGCGTCGCGTGCTGCTTGCGCGAGCGGATCCAGAGATGCCGGCGCTCGAGGAGGAACTCGGGCGAATGCTCCTTCTTGGTGATCGGGTAGGGCTCGGCCACGCCGACGATCTCGGCCGATTGGAGCGCGATCTCGACACCGAGCGCCTGTTTCGGCGACGCCTTGACCGTCCCGCGCACGATCAGCGAGCTCTCCTGCGGCAGGCTCCCGAGCTGCTCGAAGAGCTCCGGCGGAAGGTCGGGCCCGTAGGCGACCGCCTGCACGATCGCGGTGCCGTCGCGCACTTCGAGGAAGTGCAGCTTGCCGCTCGAGCGGCGGTTGTAGAGCCAGCCGCGGATCTCGACCTGCTGGCCGACGCGGCCGGCGAGGCTCTCCGCGGTGACGACCAACGACGGCTCTCCGGCGCTCCCCATGCGTGGACTCGCTCCGACGACGGACGACTACGGAAAGATCTCGGTCAACGGCTTCAGCGCCACCTCGATCAGGCGGCCCTCTTCGAGGGTGACATAGCCCTTGAACGACATGCCGGCGCGGCGCGCCTCGACTGGGACGCGCACCGGCTCGATCCCCTCCTCGGTACCGAGCTCGCCGAGGACGTGTACGTGCTCGAAGCCGCGCTCCGCGAGCTGCCGAAGCAGCCGGCCGCCGGGTGAAACCGCGGCGACCGACGGTTCGGACGCCCGAGCGCGCAGCTCGTCGATGTGGTGGCGCAGCTCGTGGATCTGGCGCGCGAGCTGCTCGAGCCGATCGTGGAGCGGTGCAAGATCCTTCGGCTCGACCGGCGCAGGCAGCCGCGCGACCTGGTCGCCGAGCCGCCGCAACGCCTCCTCGACCGGAACCAATCGCGCGGCCGGCAACGCTGCTTCGATCAATCCACGCAGCTCGTCACCGCGCGGCAGTGTGGCGACGTCCTGCTCGAGACGCTCGATCCGTCGCTGCACGAGACGCCGCTGCACGATCACCAGCCACGCAACGAGGCAGCCGATGATCGGTACGCAGAGCAGCACGAGCCAGCCGTCCACGCGAACCGTCTCCACGAGGCTGTCCGGAAATCGCAGCGGGATGGTAGGAGCGCTCACGAGCGGACGCAAGAAACGGCGAGGTGCGCCAACACCAACGGGATCACTCCCCGGCAGGTTTCTGAGCAGGCTTTTCGGCCGGCGTGTCCGCCGGCTTGCCGCTGAGGGCGTCGAGCAGCTCCTTCGCTTGCCCCGCTTCCACCGAGGTCGGGTGGTGCTCCACGAGGCTCTTCAGCAGCCCCAACGCCTTGGCGAGATCGTAGTTGCGGCCCTTCTCGAGGAAGAGCATCGCCAACCCATACATCGCCGCCGCCTGCGTCGTCGGTTCCTTCTGCGCTTCGAACAAGGCGTCGCGCGCGGCCCGGAAATCCTCGTCCTTCTTCGAGCCGCCGTAGCGCCGGTGGTGCACGAGGCCGAGCCTCACCTCAGCCTCAGCGTGGAGCGCTCCCTCCGTGATCGCGCTGGCGTGCGCGAGGTGCAACCCCGCCTCGTCGAGAAGGGCAAGACCGAGGCAGACTTCGCCGTAGAGCAGCAACGCCGGCACGTGATCGGGGTCGAGCTTGATCGCACGTCGCAGCTCGACGGCCGCTTGCGACAGCTTGTCCGGGTCGGTGGCGAGCGGGCGCGCTCGCTCGACAATGGCATCGCACTCGGCGCGGACGACGCGCTCGGAGTGCCACTGCTGGATCGCAAACCCCGCTGCCGCGACGACGGCAACGCCAAGGAGAATCCATCCGACCGACTTGCCGACGCTGCGCACGCGATGAGACCCCGACCTGCAAGGAGCAACCGAGGAGCAGGGTCTCGTTGGACGTCAACTGCCCTCGGCGGCTTCCGCTTCAGCTTCGCGCCTTGCCGTCAACGGGGCAATGGAGGGCCCACGGCGAGCGCCAGCCGACACCGTTTCGGAATCGAGCACCGTTCCGCACCGATTGCAGATCAGCCGAACCTGCACCCTTCCTTCATCGTCGAGGAGCTTCTCCTCGCGCGCGTTCAGGATGCTGCACGCGCAATCCGTGAATCCCGTCCCCATCGACCACACCCTCCCGCGTTGTCCGAGCTCCATGGCAGTTGTCCTTTCCAGAGCTTGCTTCGCTCTGGCTCGCGTGCAAACCACCCCGCGACTGCCTGGCGCCGGCCGGGAAACCCGGGCCCACCGCCTCCCAGATGCAATCTCGTTGTGCTGGTCCCTAGTCATCCCCCTCGTGGCTCTTGGTCTTTCAACTCTGTTCGAGTGCCGCTGTTTGGTCCGAGTAACTCCCTGGCAAAACGCAGACCGCTGTTTCCCGTTGGATGGGCGTCGGACGTTCGAAAGTTCCGCTGAATTTCGCGGCCCTTGGGGACTCCCGTATGGGCAAAACCCTGAAACCGCGCGGATTCCACGTCCAACGCCTGTCCTGTAGGCCCCGCGGCCGAGCCAGTCACGACCCGAGGCGGGTCTCTCACCACCGGTACACTTTTCCTTTCGTCCACCAACCCGCGTCACCTGGAGCGGTTTTCAAGGAGCCGCATTGATGGCCGCCCCGGGTACACCCACCTTGTTCCTGGTCGACGGGTCGGCCATCGCCTACCGGTCGCACTTCGCCTTCATCCGCAACCCGCTGGTGACGCAACGCGGTGAGATCGTCTCCGCGATCTTCGGGTTCACTACGACCGTGCTCCGCATCGTCGAGCGGGAGCAGCCCTCCCACCTCGCCGTGATCTTCGACACCAGCGAGCCGACCTTCCGTCATCTACGCTACGCCGACTACAAGGCAACCCGCGAGAAGATGCCGGACGAACTGGTTTCGCAGCTCCCCTCCATCCGCGCCGTGCTCGACGCCCTCGCGGTGCCGGTGCTCGAACGGCCCGGCTTCGAGGCCGACGACCTCATCGCAACGCTGGCGCGCCAGGCCGAGAAAGCGGGCTTCGACGTCCGCATCGTCTCTGGCGACAAGGACTTCTGTCAGTTGGTGACGGACCGCGTGAAGCTCTACGCGCTCCCGAAAGGCGACGGCGAGCCGGAGCTCACGGGCCCGGCCGAGGTCCCGCTGCGCCTGCATGTGCGCGCTGATCAAGTCGTTGATCTGCTCGCGCTCATGGGTGACGCCTCGGACAACGTGCCGGGAGTGCCCAAGGTCGGCGAGAAGACCGCCGCCGACCTCCTCGCCCGATTTGGCAGCTTGGACCAGCTCTACGCCCGCATCGACGAAGTGGAGCGGCCGGCGCTGCGCCAGAACCTGATCGACCATCGTGAATCGGCGCTGCTGTCCCGGGAGCTGGTCGATCTCTCCCCTCGCAGTGAGCTGGAGAGCGACCTGGGGGCGCTGGTTCGCCGTCCCGCGGACCCGATTCGCACCCGCGAGCTCTTCGAGCGCTACGAGTTCCGCAGCCTCCTTGATCGCGTCCCTGGCGGCGGTAGCGCCGCCGCGACCGCTCCCTCCCACGACTATCGGCTGGTCCGCGGCGGCGCGGACCTGCGGGCACTGATCCACGAGTTGCGCACCGCGGGATTCTTCGTCTTCGACACCGAGACGACCGACGTCGATCCGCTGCGCGCCGAGCTGGTCGGGATCTCGCTCTGCGCGGCGGCCGGTCGTGCGGCCTACATCCCGTTCCGCGAGCCGGGGGTCGGGCTCTTCGCGGCCGCCAGCTCCACGAGCGGCATCGAGAAGGATCCAGCGCTCGCCGAGCTCAAGGCGCTGCTCGCCGACGCGAGCGTCCGCAAAGCAGGGCAGAACGCGAAGTACGACCTGCACGTGCTCGACCACGCCGGGCTCCCGGTCGCCGGCGTCGTCTTCGACACCATGGTCGCCCACTACTGCGTCGCGCCCGGCGCGATGAGCCACTCGCTCGATGCGATGGCGCTCCACTACTGCCGCCACGTGAAGATCAAGACCAACGAGCTGCTCGGCGTCGGCAAGAAGCAGATCACGATGGATCGCGTCGACGTGGCGAAGGTCTGCGAGTACGCCTGCGAAGACGCCGACTTCACCTTCCGCATCGTGGAGCCGCTGCGGCGCGAGCTCGCGGAGACGCAGGTGGTGGCGCTCTACGAGCAGCTCGAGCTGCCGCTGATCCTGGTGTTGAAGCGGATGGAGGCCGCGGGAGTCGCGATCGACGTTCGGGCGCTCGACGACATGAACGTCAAGTGCCAGCTGCGCGCGGTCGAGCTGGAGAAGCACATCCATCAGCTCGCCGGCGAGCCGTTCAACGTCAAGTCGCCGATGCAGCTCGCGACGATCCTCTACGAGAAGCTGCGGATCCACGAGCAGCTCGGCATCAAGAAGCTGCCACGCACAGAGAGCGGCTTCTCGACCAACGCCGAGATCCTCGAGCAGATGGAGGAGCATCCCCTGGTCGCCGCCGTGCTCGAGTACCGCCAGGTCGAGAAGCTGCGCTCGACCTACCTCGAGATCCTCCCCAAGCTCGTGAGCCCACGGACCGGACGGCTGCACACCTCCTTCAACCAGGCCGTCGCCGCCACCGGCCGCCTCTCCAGCACCGATCCCAACCTGCAGAACATCCCGATCCGCACCGCGCTGGGCCGCGAGATCCGGCGCGCCTTCAAGTCGAGCTTCGCCGGCGGCACGCTCGTCTCGGCCGACTACTCGCAGGTGGAGCTGCGGCTGCTCGCCCATCTCGCGCAGGACGAGCAGTTGCTGCGCGCCTTCGCCAACGACGAGGACGTCCATCGGCGCACCGCGTCGCTGGTCTTCAAAGTGGCGATGGAAGAGGTGACCAGCGAGCTGCGCACGCGCGCCAAGGCGATCAACTTCGGGATCATCTACGGCATGGGTGCGCAGCGGCTGGCGCGCGAGACCGGCCTCAAGTTCGCCGAGGCGCAGGCCTTCATCGAACGCTACTTCGGCGTCTTCACCGGCGTTCGCCAATGGCTCGACCGCACCATCGAGCAGGCGCGCGTGAACGGCTACGTCACGACGCTGCTCGGCCGGCGGCGCGCGATTCCGGAGATCCAGGGCGAGGACGCGCGCATGCGCGCCAGCGCGCAGAACGTCGCAGTCAACACGCCGATCCAGGGCACCGCGGCCGATCTCATCAAGCTCGCGATGCTCGCCGTCGACCGGGAACTCACCGCCGCCAAGCTCACCTCGCGCATGATCCTCCAGGTCCACGACGAGCTGGTCTTCGACGTCGCACCCGGCGAAAGCGCCGCGATCCACGCGATCGCCCGCCGCTGCATGGAGGGGGCGTTGTCGCTGTCGGTGCGGCTCAAGGTCGACATCGGCGAAGGGGCGACATGGCTCGACGCGCATTGAGAGGGCGTCTCCTGCTCGCCACCTGCGCAATGGCGTTGGGCTGCGGTGGTGACGCCGGCAACGGTGATCGCGGGAGCCAAGGGGACGACGCCGGCGGCGGGCTCGCGACGATTCGCCGTCTCGGGTTGGAGCCCTCGACGAGCGTGCAGTCGCGCTGGCAGCCGGGCTCGGGCGCACCTCCTGAAACCGGCCTGCCGCTGCTCTTCGCGCGCAGCTTCGAGAGCGAAACGGAGGCGGACGGCGCGCTGACACCAATCCGGAAGACTGACAGCGGCCCGACACCCGTCGCGAACCGCTCGCCGGAGGCCGCCAAGAGCGGCAAGGCGGGCTGGCGGTTCGAGACGCCGCTCGGCGCGCTCGTCTGGTGGCTGCCGGTTCACGCCGAGTCGGCGCACGTCGCGCGGGCCGAGATTCGCCGCTCGCTCGCGCCAACGCCGCGCGACGGCGAAACGGTGGCCGTTGCGGAGGAGCGGGCGCGTGTCGGCGAGCTCTCGATCGTCGAGTTCTCGAACCCGGTGCGCGGCCGCCTCAACTCGGGCGTGCCGCTCGCGGATCTCGAGCCGCTGCTCGGCCGACCGCTCGCCGAACATCGTTCGGAACGACCGGCCACCGAGGTTGCCGCGGCCACCACCACCAGCGACTTCGTGACCCACCGCGTCGCCTTCACGACGTCGACGCGCACGCAAAGTGTGTTGCTGATCCTGTTTGCCGGAGCGCCCGATTGGTGGCGGCACCCTGGCAACGAGGCCCTGCCGCCCGGCACGATCGATGTCGATGACGTCGCGCTCTACGAGCTGCCGTTGCTGCGCACGCTGGCCGGTCCGGCGGCGCAACCGGGTAGTGGCGCGGCCGCGTGGCGACGCGAGGTGACGATCGGCGGCGAGACGCGCCCTGCCTTGATCGCGCCTCCGCCCACCGAGATTCGCATCCCGTTCACGCTGCCGCGCGGACGCAGTCGACTGCGATTCGGCTACGGCGTCGCCGAGGAGACGCGGCCCAGCGCCGGGCGGGTGGCGGTGCGCTTCACTGCGCGCCTCGAGACGGTCGACGGCACGACCGCGATCGCGCTGCCGTTCGCAGAGGTCGCCCCGCGCGCCGATCCGACCACGGCCGGCTGGCACGACGCCACGCTCGAGCTCGCCGGCGGCGGCGGCAACGCCACTCTCGTGCTGACCAGCGAGTCGGCGACAAGGCGACCGACCGACGATCTCGCCGCTTTCTCCTTGCCACAGCTCGTCCCGCTGCAGCGCAACGAAGCGACGCCGAACAACGTCGTGCTCATCAGCATCGACACGCTGCGCGCCGACCGGGTCGGCTTCGGGCGGACGATTCGATCGGATCACGCCGGCGCTGCGACGATCGCGCTCGCCCCGCGTCTCGACGCCTTCGCGCGCGAGGCCGTCTTCTTTGAGCAGGCGCGCTCTCTCGCGCCCTACACGCTGCCATCGCATGCGACGCTCTTCACCGGGCTCCATCCGGCGGTGCACGGTGTCGAGCACTACGAGTCGGCACTCTCGGCCACCTCCCACTCCCGCTTGATCCAGCGCTTCACCGATGCCGGCTACACGACCGCTGGCTTCACGGGCGGCGGCTTCCTGTCGCCCGCCTATGGGCTCTTGCACGGCTTCGATCGCTGGTCGACGCTCGATCCCTTCCTGCCGGCGAGCGATCCAATCCGGCAGAGCCACCCACGGCGCGGTGAGTCGGCGTTGAACGCCGCGCTCTGGAGCCGGGCCGGCGCGCCCGCCGTGAAGGAGTGGCTGCGCGATCACGCGGGCGAGCCCTTCTTCCTCTTCGTCCACACCTACCTCGTCCACAACTACCGTCCGCCGCCCGAGATCAAGAACCAGCTCGGGCTCGCCCCGTACGGCGAAGCCTTCCGTCCGCTGATCGACTCCGACGAGCGCACCCCGACCGCCGACGAGATGGACGATCTGCGCAAGCGCTACGACGCGACGGTGCTCGCCGCCGATCGCGAGGTGGGCAGCCTGCTTGACACGCTCGCGGAGCTCCATCTTCAGGATCACACGATCGTCGTCCTCCTCGGCGACCACGGCGAGGAGCTCGGAGAGCACGGCGGCTTCGGCCACGGGCGCACGCTCTACGACGAGGTGTTGCGCGTGCCGCTGATGGTGCGCGCGCCGGGCATCGTGCCGCGCCGCGAGCCTGCCGCCGTGACGCTCGCCGACGTGGCGCCGACGCTGCTCTCGCTCTGCGGCCTGGAGCAACTGCCTGGTGGCGAAGGACGCGCGTTGTTGCCGGAGATGAGCACAAGCGAGCCGCCGCCCTTCTCCGCCGAGCTCGACGAGATCCGCCTCGGCCAGATGCGGGCGATCGAGCTCGGCGGCCAGAAGCTGATCGAGATGAGCCGCTACTCGCCGATTCGCCCGCCGTTGCCGCTGCTCGCGCTCTTCGATCGAACGAGCGACACGGCGGAGGCGACGAACCTCGTCCGCTTCGAGGCCGACGGCAGCGTCAGCCCAGCGGGCC
>CAYRQC010000023.1:0-3219 GCA_964426265.1 uncultured Phycisphaerales bacterium
GGCCTGCCGGGTAGGTGTCCGCGGTTTTGTTCCCCCCAAGATCGGGAGAGCGGGGAGGGGGGTCTTGAGGGAAAGGCGCATCCAGCGTGGTGTTACGGTGCGCGCCACGGCGGAAACTTGTGCCGCACGCCGCAACGGCGAACATCGCGCGCTTCCCGCCGACCCTGCATCACACGGAGAGCGCTCGTGCACAGGACTCGTGAGCTGAAGCAGTTTCTTCTGGTCAACGTGATGGCGCTCACGGCCGGCTTTTCCAAGACTTCCGCAGTTTCGGAGGTTCCTGATGCCGCTCCTGCTGCTGCGGCGGCTGCTCCGGCAGGAACTCCACCCGAGCGGCTCCACGTCCTTTTCCTCGGTGATCGCGGCCACCATGAACCCGAGGCGCGCTGCGATGACGCCGCGCCGACGCTCGCGCGTCTTGGCATCGATCTCTGGTTCGTGACCGATCTCGCGTTGCTCACGCCGGAACGGCTGAAGCACGTCGACGCCATCGTGATCTATGCGAACCACGACGCGATCGCGCCCGAGCAGGAGCAGGCGCTGCTCGATTTCGTCGAGGCGGGCAAGGGGCTCGTCGCCGTGCACTGCGCGTCGTATTGCTTTCGCAACTCCGAGAAGTACGTCGCGCTGGTCGGCGGGCAGTTCGATCACCACGGGACCGGAGAGTTCACGGCGCGCGCGGTCACCGGCAAGCAGAACCATCCCGCGCTGCGTGGTGTCGCCGACTTCGCGACCTGGGACGAGACCTACGTGCACCGCGCGCTCGCTGAGGATCGCGAGGTGTTGCAATCACGTGAGGAGGGCGGTGGATCGGGTGGCACGGCAGGCGGCGTAGTGACTGCCTCTTCCGAGCCCTGCACATGGGTAAGGAACCAGGGCAAGGGGCGGGTCTACTACACCGCACTCGGTCACGACCAGCGGACCTGGACGCAGCCGGCGTTCCTGACGCAGCTCGCGCAGGCGATCCGGTGGGCGGCGGGGTGGCCCGACTTCGCCTTCGCGGCGCCGAAGGTCGAGTACGGCGAGGGCAAGCTCCCGAACTACACGCCCGGCAAATCGTGGGGCACGCAAGGCGAAGCGATCACGCAGGTCCAGAAGCCGCTGTCACCGGCCGATTCGCGCAAGCTGATGCAGCTCGTGCCGGGCTTCGACGCGCAGCTCTTCGTCGCCGAGCCCGATGTCGTGAAGCCGATCGCGATGAGCTTCGACCTGCGCGGCCGGCTCTGGGTGCTCGAGTCAGTCGACTATCCCAACAACAAGCTGCCCGGCGGCAAGGGGAACGATCGGATCAAGATCCTCGAGGACCGCGACGGCGACGGCCGCGTCGACCAGACGAAGCTCTTCGCCGAGGGGCTCAACATCCCGACCGGCCTCGTCTGCACCGACGATGGTTGCATCGTCGCGCAGGCGCCCGACATGGTGCGCTACTACGACCGGGACGGTGACGATCGGGCGGACGAGAGGAAGGTGCTCTTCACCGGATTCGGGGATGGCGACACGCACGCGGGGCCGAGCAACCTGCGGTGGGGGCCGGCGCGGTCGCTCGGTGTTTCCGGCGCGAGCCCGGCGTCCGGCTGGATCTGGGGGACGGTTGGCTACAGCGCGTTTCACGGAACGGTAGGCGGTGTCGAGCACCAGTTCGGCCAGGCGGTTTTCCGCTTCGACACTGAAGGGAAGGTGCTCGAACGGATCGCTCCGACCACCAACAACACCTGGGGCCTCGGCTTCGACGAGCAAGGCGAGATCTTCGTCTCGACCGCGAACGGTGACCATCTCGTCCACGTCGCCGTGCCGAGCCCGGCGATCGAGTCGGTCTTCGGCCTCGTCGCCGAGGGCACCGTCCACCTGCCCGACCACGACCGCATCCACCCGTTGATGGAGATCCGCCAGGTCGACTATCACGGCGGTTTCACCGCGGCCGCCGGCGCGGCGATCTACACCGACCGTCAGTTCCCGCCCGAGTATTGGAACCGCTGCGCCTTCATTTGCGAGCCGACCGGCCATCTCGTCCACCAGTGTTTTCTCGACCCGAATGGTTCGACGTTCGTCGCGCACGATGGCCGCAATCTCGTGGCGAGCCAGGATGACTGGTTCGCACCGATCGCCGCCGAGGTCGGTCCCGACGGCGCGGTGTGGGTGCTCGACTGGTACACGCCGGTCGTGCAGCACAATCCGACACCGCAGGGATTCACCACGGGCAAGGGCAACGCGTACGAGACGCCGATGCGCGACAAGGGGCATGGGCGCATCTGGCGGATCGTGTGGCGGGATGCGTCGCGGGAGTCGAATGAGGAACTGCGAGCGGATCGAGTGGCGCGGGTCGAGGCCGCGACAGGACTGCATGCGTGGGAGGAGGCGAGCCTCGACTCGACACTGCTGCGGCTCGATTCGCGGATCGCCGCAGCTCTCGATGGCCGCGACCGACCGCGCGCACTGGCCGCGTCCATCATCCTGGCGCAGGCGTGGACTCGCTCGCTCCCGAAGCTGCTCGCGGCTGCCGTTGACTCGGCGTCGGTTCCCGTCCGCGCCGCGGCGCCCGACTTTCCCGCCAACCGCTCGTTTGATGAGAAGAGCGGAGCGTTGCCGACGAGCTGGAGCTTCGTTCAGTACAGCGGTGCCGCGGCGGGTGCGTGGAGCGAAGCCGGCCATGCGGCTGCCGGCTGCGCACAGCTCACTGCCGAACGCGGTGCCGACGCGTCGCTCTCCCAGCCTGTGAAGGTGCAGCGGAACGCCCGCTATCGCTTCACCGGCTGGATCAAGACCGCGTCGATCACTCCGCTCGGCGATGGGTATGGCGCGCTCTTCAACGTGCATGAGCTACAGAACCCGCGCGTCGTCACGCCGGCGGTCACCGGCACCCACGACTGGACCAAGGTCGCGGTTGAGTTCGACAGCGGCGATCACGAGCAGCTCACGATCAACTGCCTGCTCGGCGGCTGGGGCCAGGCACGTGGAAGTGCGTGGTACGACGACGTCGCGCTCGAGCTTGTCTCCGCCGGCACTCCGGGCGGCGAGCTGGTGACGACCGTCGCGACCCACGCCGCCCACGAAGCGCCGGTGCGGGCGCTCGATCTCGTCGCTTCGAATCTCGCGGCCGCGGATCCGACGCTCGCTCGCGCCGCGCTCGAAGGGTTGGTCCGCGGTTGGCCGAAGGACGGCGCACCAAAGGTGGAGCTTGCGGCAGAAACAGCCGCGGCGCTGCAGGGCGCCGTCGCGCGG
>CAYRQC010000024.1:0-2665 GCA_964426265.1 uncultured Phycisphaerales bacterium
ATGTGAGGATGCCGACGACGAAGAACGAGAGAAGCAACGGCAGGCACTTCTGGAGCCCCTTCTTCAGCGCTCCGCTGATGGTCGGCGTGCGGCCGAGTGTCGCCTGGGCGGCAATCCAGATCAGCGCGCCCGTGAGCACCAGGCTCAGCAGCCCGTTGAGCAGGACGCCGGCAAGGGGCACGACCTTCGTCAGCACGAGCTGCGGAATCGCGAAGATCAATCCGACCGCGAGGAAGGTGACGAAGTTGCGTCGATAGAGCGTGAAGGCCCCATCGAGCAGCTCCCCTTTCGAGAGCGGCCGCAGCACGACGTTCCCCATTGCAGCTCCTCGCATTGCCTGGGCACTGGACGATCCTGACCGGCGCAGCACGCTAGCAGTCGCGCGCCATGGGTCCACTGTTGCGACGTCGCCATCGACACAACGCCGGTCACGCAAACCGTCGAGCCGCGGCGATCTGGTAGCTTGGACCGCATGCCTTCAACTACTGCATCGGCGGCACTCTTTTTCTTGACGTTGTTCCAGGACGCCTACCAAGGACCACCGCTGCCGCCACTCGTGCCCGAGATCACGCGCCCGGAGATCGATCACCACGTGCGCACACTGGCCAGCGATGCGATGCTCGGGCGCGCGACCGGCTCGAAAGAGTCCGAAACCGCCGCGCACTATCTGGCAGCAATCCTGGAGAGCTACGGCGTCGAGCCCGCGGGCGACGACGACACGTTCCTGCAGCGCGTGCCGTACGCGGGCCGAGCCATCCGCGGCACGCCCACGCTCGAGATCGAGACCCGCGCCGGCGCGAAGCCAGGCAGCGTTCACGAGACCGATTGGTGCATCTCGCCGGTGCCCTTCGCGAAGCGGACGTTGCCGGTCGTGGTAGCGACCAACGCCGCCGCGATCCCGAAAGAGGGGCTCGCCGACCAGGCGCTCTTCCTCGACCAGGACGATCGCCGGTTGCAACGCGACTGGCTGGCGGCCGCAGGCCACGTGCGCGGCAAGGGGATCGGCCTCGTCGTCGTCCCGCACGGCACCGCACCGCTCGTGCGCAGCCTGCCGATGCTGGCGGTCGACGGCGACCTGCTGGCGGCCTTCCGCGGCGGGAAAATCGACCGTTTGACGCTCGAAGTGGCTTTCGAGAAGCGCGAGCTGCCCGCCTTCAACGTCGTCGGGATTCTTCCCGGCGAAGGCAGGGGAGCCGACCAGGCGATCGTCCTCAGCGCCCACTACGACCACCTGGGCGGAGAGCCGCGCGATGAAGGCGATCCGGTGGACCGTCTCTACAACGGTGCCGACGACGATGCCTCGGGCTGCGCCGTCGTGCTCGAGCTCGCCGGTGCACTGGCACACGAGGGACACCACCAACACACCATCCTGTTCCTCCTCGCGACGGGCGAGGAGATCGGCCTGGTCGGCACCGACTACCAGCTCGACCACCCGGCCGTGCCGCTCGCCGATACGCTCGCAAACCTGAACTTCGAGATGCTCGGGCGGCCCGACCCGCTGATCGGCGGCGCGGGCAAGATGTGGCTCACGGGCTGGGAGGAGTCGAATCTCGGTGCGGCCCTCGCGGCCGCCGGGATCCCGGTGGCCATCGATCCGCGGCCCGACCAGCACTTCTACGAGCGCTCGGACAACATCGCCTACGTGCACAAGGGCGTCGTCGGCCAGACCTTCTCGACCTACAACTTGCACGCCGACTACCACACGGTGAAGGACGAGGCCGATGCGATCGACTTCAACCATTTGACGGGTTGCGCGCAGACTGCGCTGAAGGCCGTCGACCTCGTCGCCAACGGCAAAGTCGTGCCCGCCTTCAAGCCAAAGCCGCAGAATCAGCCGAATGGCAAGGAAAAACCGAAGCACTGAGCATGTACGATGCGCCTCGCAGTCTGAAAGACTGTTACGAGAGTCCGAGAATCAAGGTGGTGCAACTACCACCGGCACTCATGAGGAGACCCAACATTGGGACGTAGGAAGCGCGGTTGGAAGGTGGCGTCGAAACTCTCGCTCGGCGACCTGCAGAAACTCGTCGCGGCGAAGGAGTCGGAGCTGGTGAAGCTCACGGCACGGCGGGCAGACATCGCGGCCGAGCTGGCTGGCGTGGAGAGCGAGATCGCCGCCGCAGGCGACGCGAGCCAACCAACTGCCGAGCCGGTGAAGCGTGGTCCTGGACGCCCGCCGAAGAGCGCGCGTCGGGGCCGGCCACCGAAGAGTGGCGGTCGCCCCAAGGGGAAGCGCCGCGGACGCAAGGCGGGAGCCAAGGGCCAGAGCGGACTGCACGACTCGATCCGGGCCGTGCTCAGCGGTTCCGCCGGGCCGATGAAGCTCGCCGACATCGCTGCCAAGGTGAAGGCTGCGGGGTACAAGTCGAAGAGCAAGCACTTCCCGGTGATCCTCGGTCTGCGACTCAGCGAGATGGCGGACGTCACGCGCGTGGAGCGAGGCGTCTACGCGATGAAGTAGCCGCGCTCCATCCGGAGGCAGCGCTGCCGGCGAACTCGCGTTGAGCGGTCTCGCCGGCAGCAATCGCTCGCTCCTGGTGGGAGCGCTCAGCCGTAGAGCTCGTACGCATCGGCTGCCTTCAGCAGCGGCGCACGAATCAGGCCTCCCGCGATCTTCTCGCCGTTGGGGTCGATGTAGACCCGTTCCGTCGGCTTCTTGCTACCG
>CAYRQC010000025.1:0-4543 GCA_964426265.1 uncultured Phycisphaerales bacterium
CACTCGGGCTTGCTGCGGTGCTGCGCGAGACGCTCGCGCAGCGTCGCCGCATGCGCCGCCTCGGGGCTCTCGTCGAGCACGCCGACTCCCGGCGGCGGGGGCGGCGGCGGCGTGCCGAGGATCCGCTCGAGCACGAACTTCCCGCGCTTCACCGGTGACGTGCGCGTCGGGTTGCTGGTGAGCGTGAGCAGGCTCGCCTGCGTCAGCACGCCGCCACGCGCGGGATCGGTCAGCCGCATCCGGCGCATGCGATCGCCCGCGATCCCTGCGATGCCGTAGTGGTGGGCGAGCCGCTCGTTCACGAAGGTGAAGTCGGCGTCGATCAGCTGGCGGACCGGCCGTCCCTCGCGCACGATCGCCTCGACGAAGAGCTCGGTCTCGAGCCGCATCGCCTCGCGCAGCGCGTCGTCGAAGTCGGGAAAGGCCTGCGGGTCGGGCGCGGCGCGCGCGAGGCTCCGTAGCTGCAGCCATTGCGCCGCGAAGTTGGTGACGAGTGCGCTCGCGCGGGCGTCGCTGAGCAGCCGCCGCGCTTCGTCGGCCAGCACCGCGCGTTCCGCCAGCAGCCCCTGCTCGGCGAGCGTCGTCAGCCGCTCGTCCGGCAGGCTGCTCCAGAGGAAGTAGGAGAGGCGCGACGCCAGCTCGCAGCCGGCGAGTGGATGGATGCGCGTCGGATCATCGGGCGCCGGATCGAACTCGCCGCGGAAGAGGAAGTTCGGCGACACCAGGATCGCGGCCAGCCCGCGACGCAACGCCACCGCGAACGATTCACCCTCAGCGAGGGCGCCATCGATGAACGGCATGAGCCGCGCCACGTCGAGATCGGTTGCCGGTCGCCGCCACGCGCGCGAGGCGAGGTGCCGCAGGATCGCCGGTGCGCAGTCGCGCGAATGAGTGTGTGCGGTGCCGCAGACGTAGATCTGGCGCTCGCTTGGCGTCGGTTCGAACACGTCGAGCGGCCCTTCGAGCTCGACCCACTCGACGAGCAGATTGCGGTCGCGCCGCTTGGGGTCGGGATCCTCGGGATGGTAGTAGTCGTTGAGGAATGCCACCGCGACGCGCGGCGAGCCGCCGGCGAGTCGCCCGCGCCACTCGAACGTGGAGAAGAGTGGCCGTTCCTCGGGGACGTCGAAGCGCGCGAGCTCCTTGCGATCGGCGCGGAACGCCATCTGGCACGGTTCGGGGCCGGCCTGGTCGCCGCTCGCATGCGCGCGCACCACATACTCACCCGCGCGCGGCAGGGCGACGGTGGTGAAGATCGAGCCGGAGGAGTAGAGGCTGACGATGTCGTCGCCGCTCGTCTTGAGAGTGCACTCCATCTCGCGCGCTGCGAAGTGCCGGCGCTCCGAGCGGCGCAGCTCGTCGCCGGGGAGCGCGGCCACCGCGATCTCCTCGGCGAGTGCGGCGTACTTCTCGAGCAGCAGCGGCGGCAGCGCCAGCACGTCGCCGATGTTGTCGAAGCCGTAGCCGACCTCGTCGGCCGGCAGCTTGCTCTCGAGCTCCTGCGGCAGATCGAGCAGGTCGCGGATGGTGTTCGCGTACTCGGCGCGGTTCAACCGGCGGAGCGTCACGCGGCCCGGATCGATCGGCCAGGATCCCGGCCCGAGGCCGAGCCGCGTGTCGAGCCACTCGCGCGCGGCCTGGATCTGGCGCGCGTCCGCATCGGGTGCATCGGGTGGCGGCATCTCGCCGGCCGCGAGCTTCGCGCGCACCCGCCGCCAGACCGAGACGTCGCGCGCCGCAGCGGCTTCGCTGTCGAAGCGGTCGAGCGCCAACCCGGCCGTCGGCTCCTTGCCACCATGGCAGTCGATGCAGGAGTCTTCGAGGAGCGGCCGGACGTCGCGCACGAAGTCGTGTTCGTCCCGCGGGCCGGCGACCGCGAACAGCGCGATGGTGCAGCCGAGGATCATGGTCGGATCACCACGCGATGCTCATGGTGCCGATCGCACCACGACCCGCGCCGCTCGCTCCACCGGGAGCTGTTTCACGATCAGCTCCTTGATCGTGGTGTGGCGCAGCGACTTGGCGGCCGCGAAGACCTGCTTCCAGTCGAATCCGCTGTCGATCTCCAGCTCGACGACCTGCATGAGGCGCGCTTCCGGACTCGTGCCCCCGAACCGGGCGCCACCGCGAAAACCGCCGAAGCCGTCGTTGTCATCGGGTGGCTTGCTGTAGCGCTGGACCGAACGCTCGAAGCGGTCGGCGAGGCTGCTTTGGCCCTTCGGCGGGTCGATGATCTGGTCGAGCGTGCCGTGCAGCATCGCTCGCACCTCGTCAACCTTGCCGGTGCGCGGCACCGAGCCGTGCAACAGCAGGAGGCGATGGGTGGGGTCGAGCAGCAGCGTGTCGGCGCGGTACTCGGGCTGCTCGGGAGCGGTCGCACGGCCGGCGAACCCGAAGTTGGCCAAGTGCACGTCGTTCCACATCGAGGCGAGCACCATGAGCGCGACGTGCTCCTTCGCTTCCTTGCACTCGAGGACATACCACTCGTAGACGAGCGAGTAGGGGAGATCCCAGCGGAGGTCGAGGTTGCGCGACGCGCCGAGCGCGGCGACATCGAGCGGGGCGTCTGCGACCGCGGGCGCGAGCTTCACCGCTCCGGCTGCCTCCTCGATCACACCGCGGAGCTCGCTGCCCTTGGCGCTCGTGACGGCGACCAGTCGCGGGGCGCGCAGCGTCGCCGTGCGCTGCAGCCACGCTTCGACGTCGACGCGCGTGGCGGCGGCGAGGCTCTGCTCCAGCTTCAACTCCTTGGCACCGTGGCGCGCGAGCTGCACCCAGATCGAGCGGTGGAGCGCGCGCCGATGGTCGGAGATCTGCGGCGTGTGGAGGTCGGCGACGAGAGCGTCGCGGACCGCGCTGAACTGGGAGTCGTCGAGGGTCAAGCCCTTCAGCCGCGAGACGAGGCTGGTGAGCTGGTCGCTGAGATCGCGTTGGTCGTCGCTACCGGCGACCAGCAGCGAGCGCCAGCGGGCGCCGCCGGCTGCAGCGCGGTTCATGAACGAGTTGATCGGTGGGGCACTGCTGCCGTGCGCCTGCAACAACGTGTTCGCCGCCAGGAGCGCGAAGCCGGTTCCGCCGGCCGGTTCGGAGAAGATCCCGCCGCCGAGCAGGAGCCCGAGCCACGGCTGTTCGGCGTCGGGATCGGTGCGCGTCGTGACGTCGAGACCGTTCCCGAGCCGCTTGGTATCGAGGAAGTCGCCGCCGAGCGACCAGAGCGCCGCGATCGCGCTGCTCGTGAGGAGCGCTTTCATCCGTAGCGCCTTCATCTCGTCTCCAGGTGCTGCGTGCTCTTCCGCCCGGCGGTGCGGTGGCATGCATCGTAACGGTGGGGGGCGCAGGCGTTGGGACGCGATTGCAGCCGCGCAGGCTCTCAGTCCCAGTCGGAAAGCGCGATCCCGAACGCGAACGTCTGCTGGCGATGGTTGTAGTCGATCAGGCTCTCGCCGTAGCCGTAGAAGTACTTGGTGAAGAGCTTCACCCGGTCGGTCCAGAGCGGCAGCGCGAGTGTGAGCTCGTAACCACCGCGGCTGTTGTTCACGCCGAGGTTGTTGCGGAGCAGTGCCGACGCGATCCAGCTCTGGCCGCCGCTGGTGATTCCCCGGTAGCTGAGTGTCACATCGCCGTCACCCATGAAGTCGTCGATGTCCTGGTTCTCGTCGTTGGCGTTGGTTTCCGGGATGCGCCACCACGGGCGCACGACGAGCGAAGCGCCGCCCCAGTCGGCGCCGACCAGTCCGAACAGGCGGTTCCAACTGCGCGAGCGGTCGCCACCCTGTCCGTTCGAGTGATGGCTCCCGCCGACGCCGATGAAGCGGAGCGCGAGGTCGTCGGTAGCGCTCACCTGCAACGGCAGCGTCGCGAAGAGCTCCGGCTCGTAGTTGGTCTCGCGGAACGGCCCGGAGGTCTGCAGCACCTGCCAGTGCGCCGTTTGCGTGTAGGCCAACCAGACATCGGGGCCGTGGGTCGCCTCGCTCATGAACAGCTTGGTCTTGATGCTGAACTGGAACTGCAGTTCGCCCGACTCGACGTCCTCCGTGGGATCGGAGCTGGAGGCCTGATTGGGGTCGGTGGTGTAGTGGGCGGTGGCGTAGGTCGCGCGGTGGGGATTCAAGTGGAAGAGGTCGTTGCGCTTGTCGAGCTCGTAATGGTGGGTGAGCGGAGAGCGAGGGCGCTCGGGGGTTGGCGGGATCGCGGGCTGGTCGTCGGTGACGTTGCCACTCGGGAGCTGACAGCCAGCCATGAAGGTGGCCGCCGCGAGCAGGAGCGATCGTGGGAATGCCGCCGCCCCTGCAGGGATCCAGCAAGCCGACCATCTCGAGCACATGCGTTTCATCGAACCCGTTCTCCTCCGGCATGATGCCCGATCCATTTGCCGATCATGGAGCCGCTCCCGTGACCCACGACCCCTTGCGAACCGTCCCGGCGCGTGGTGTTGCAACGCGCGCACTCCTCATGTTGGCCGCGTTCGTTGCCGCCGAGCGCGCCGCTCACGGCCAGTGAGCTGGTTGAAAGCGTCCCGTCCTGCCGGTCGGCAGGAGCAGTT
>CAYRQC010000026.1:0-3865 GCA_964426265.1 uncultured Phycisphaerales bacterium
GACGCAGATCGAGGCCGCGCGCCACCTGATCCACAACGCCGCGCGCCGCAAGGACGTCGGCCTCCCGTTCGCGCGCGAAGCCGCGATGGCCAAGCTCTTCGCGAGCGAGATGGCGATGCGCGTCACCAGCGACGCCATCCAGATCCACGGCGGCTACGGCTTCACCCGCGAGTACCACGTCGAGCGCATGTTCCGCGACGCCAAGCTCTGCACCATCGGCGAGGGCACGAGCGAGATCCAGCGCCTCGTGATCAGCCGCTCGCTGGTGCAGGACGGGCTCGGGGGGGCGTGAAGGACCAGCGCGCAGTGCTCCCGAGGACCACCGTCGAGCTCAGTCAGTAGCTACCGATACGCCGCCGGGTTCCAGGTGTGTGTCTCGTCCTGTCCGTCGCGGCACCAGGCGTGGAGGGCGTCGTACATCACCATTCCGTGCCGAAGCATCTCGTGGTCGTCGGCGAAACTGCGCGACAGGCCGAGCGAGATTGCGAGCAGGCCGGCGCATTGCGGCGCGAGGTCGAGCCGCGCGGTGTCGGCTCCGCGGACGATCGTCGCGAGCTGCGCGAGTGCCGGGTCGGTGAGGTGATGGACGCGCAGCAGGGTGTCGAAGGTGCAGCGCTCGCCGTCGTGGGAGAAGGCGACGTCGGGCACGTCGTAGGGGATGGCGCGCTGCTCCGCGGCGACGCCCCGCACCTCCTTCGGTGCGACGTAGAGGAACTCGGCGTCCGGGTCGATGAAGCGCGTGATCAGCCAAGGGCAGGCGATGCGGTCGATCTTCGGTCGCTCGCGGGTGACCCAGCGCGTCGCGGCGTCGGCGGGCTTCGTCAGCAATTCGCCGTCCGTCGCCTTCCAGCCCTCCTCGAGGCCGCCCTCGAGCCAGCTCGCCGTGAAGCCGAGCTGCCGTAGCTCGCCCGCGGCGTTCTGGCTCACCTCGTGCCCGCGCGCGCAGTAGACGACGACGCTGCTGGCGCGCGGCAGTTGCCGAGCCCACGCCGTGACGTTCGTCGGATCGCGCCGCAACGCGCCCGCGGCCAGGTCAGATGCCGCACGAAACGCCGCTGCACGGCGCACGTCGATGAGCAGCGGGGGCTGCGCTGCGGACAACCATGAGTGCAGGTGGGTGGCGGTGACCGACCCGTCCATCGTGCTACTCCCGCGTCCCTGCTCCGGGATCCGGCTCCCGGGCGTTGTTTCGACCTCCCGTGGCTCGATCCCATCGAACGACGGCCACGCTATCGCGCCGGTCCATCCCAACCCAGTCGGAGGTGTAGTTGCGGCAGGCAGGCGTGGTTCGAGGGGAACGAGGGCGGGATCACCTGGAATTCGACGTCCAAACCGCGGTGGCTGGAACGTAGCGCGATTGGCACTTTGGCGCGCATGAACACCACTACCACCATCACCGCCGCCGCCCGTCCCGCGCTCTCCGAGTTGCCGCCGCGTCCAGTGCTCTTGCGCGCGCTCGCGGCGCGCGACACGTCGTTCGAGGGGCTCTTCGTGATCGGCGTGAAGACGACCGGGATCTTCTGTCGGCCCGGCTGCCCGGCACGCACGCCCAAGCCGGCCCACGTCGACTTCTTCGCGACGCCGCGCGAGGCGCTCTTCGCGGGGTTCCGGCCTTGTCTGCGCTGCCGACCGCTGGCTCCGAGCGGCGCGCGGCCGAAGTGGCTGGCGACGTTGCTCGCCGCGATCGAGCGCGAGCCGGAACGGCGCTGGCGCGATGCCGATCTGCGCGCGCTCGAGGTCGATCCGGTCCGCGTGCGACGCTGGTTCCTGAAGGAGCATGGGATGACCTTCCTCGCCTACTCGCGCGCGCGGCGGCTCGGGACGGCGTTCCGCGCGCTGCGGAGCGGGACCAAGCTCGATGCCGTCGTGCTCGACCATGGATTCGAATCAAACAGTGGTTTCCGTGATGCCTTTGCGCGTTGGTTCGGGGCGCCGCCCGGCCGTGCGCGCAGTGCCGACTGCATCACGTTCACGTGGCTCGCGACGCCGCTCGGCCCGCTGGTCGCGGCGGCGGTGGAGGAGGGTGTCTGCCTGCTCGAGTTCAGCGACCGACGGATGCTCGAAGCACAGCTGAAGACGCTGCGGCGCCGGATTGATCGGCCGGCGGTGCCGGGTGAGCACGTGCATCTCGCGCAGCTTGGGCGCGAGCTCACCGACTACTTCGCCGGTCGCCGGCAGCAGTTCGACGTTCCGCTCCACGTCCCCGGCAGCGCGTTCGAGCAGCGCGTCTGGGCCGAGCTGCGGCGGATCCCGTGTGGCGTGACCCGCAGCTACGTCGACCTCGCGCGCGCGATCGGCGAGCCGAAGGCCGCGCGCGCCGTCGGCCACGCGAATGGCATGAACCGCGTCGCACTGGTGATTCCGTGCCATCGCGTCATCCGCGACGACGGCACGGTCGGAGGCTATGGCGGTGGCCGTTGGCGCAAGGAGTGGTTGCTGCGACACGAACGGGCGCTCGGCGCTCGCGCCACGACACCGGGCTAGCTCGTCTCGAACCGTGGTCGAGCATGGAGTCTCGACGGCAGTGGTGTGCGGAGAGCGTCGGCGTAGGATCCCAGGCTCGGTACCACGGTACTACGGAGCCTCTCGCATGGACGTCACCGAGGTTGTCATCACCCACGCGCTGCGTACGCCGATCGGCAAGTACATGGGCGGGCTCTCGGGCCTGACGGCGGCCGATCTCGGCATCCACGTGGTGAAGGCGCTCCTCGCACAAGCGGACGTCGCGCCAGCCGACGTCGGCGAGCTGATCTTCGGCAACGCGCGCCAGGCCGGCGGCGGACCCAACGTGGCGCGGCAGATCCTCTGCAAGAGCGGGCTGCCGCTCACGAGCACGGCTTTCACCGTGAACATGGCGTGCGGCTCGGGTTTGAAGAGCGTGCAGCTCGCGGCGGAGAGCGTTCGGCGCGGCGACGTGCAGGTCGCGATCGCGGGCGGCACCGAGAGCATGAGCCGCCTGCCGTTTTTCCTCGAGGGGTTCCGGACCGGCTATCGGCTCGGTCACGCGCCAGTCGTCGATGCGATGTATCGCGACGGCTTCGACTGCCCGATGGCGAAGAAGCCGATGGGGGCGACGGCGGAGACGCTCGCGAAGAAGTACGAGATCGCGCGCGCCGAGCAGGACGAGTTCGCGGTGCGCTCGCAACAGAAGTGCGAGGCGGCGCGCAAGGCAGGGCGGTTCACCGCCGAGATCGCGCCGATCACGCTCGAAGGCAAGACGGGCCCGACCGTGCTCGCCGTCGACGAGCATCCGCGCGACGGCGCCACGGTGGCGTCGCTCGCGAAGCTGCCTCCGGTCTTCGACAAGAATGGCACGATCCACGCCGGCAATTCGAGTGGCATCACCGATGGGGCGGCCGCGCTGCTGCTGATGAGCGCCGGTGAGGCGCAGCGCCGCGGCTTGGTGCCGCTCGCGAAGCTCGGCGCCTTCGTGCAGGTGGGCGTCGATCCCGAGATCATGGGGATCGGCCCGGTCCCGGCGACGCGCGAGCTGATGCGCCGGCGCGGCTTGAAGATCGACAGCTTCGACCTGATCGAGCTCAACGAAGCGTTCGCTGCACAGGTGCTCGCGTGCGACCGTGAGCTCAGCCTCCCCGCCGATCGCCTCAACGTGAACGGCGGCGCCATCGCGATCGGCCACCCGATTGGCTGCACCGGCGCCCGCATCCTGGTGACCCTGCTGCACGAGATGCAGCGCCGCCAGAGCCGCCGCGGTCTCGCCACCCTCTGCGTCAGCGGCGGCCTCGGCGTCGCCCTCGACGTCGAGCGCCCCGACTGACCGGTGCCAGGCCCAAACCCACCGGGTGATCGGTGCCAGGCACCGAAGACCCGGGTGATCGGTGCCAGGCACAACGGACCCGGGTGG
>CAYRQC010000027.1:0-6545 GCA_964426265.1 uncultured Phycisphaerales bacterium
CCTCGGCGTTGGCGAAGAAGAGTTGCGGGTTGCTCGAAGTGAGGAGCACGTCATTCGCGAAGACCTGCCGGCCCATGTACGGGCTCTTCCACTCGTCGTAGAGCCGGTAGGGATCAGTCGGGTCGGTGCCGCTGAACTCCAAGATGTGGACGAAGCCGTCGAAGTTGCCGAAGATGACTTCGAGCTTGCCGTCGCCGTCGATGTCGACGACGTGCATGTTGTCGCCGTAGCCGGGGTAGATGCCCTGGCCAAGCGTTTTCGGCGGCGTGCCGGTCGCGCTCGATATCTGATAGGTCGGCGTCAAACCGTCATGCACGTTGAGCTCGGTCAAGATCGGCGGGATCGACACTCCGGGGACCGTGTGCAGATGGCGATGCCGCAACGTGTGCGAGTAGGGATCGGGATAGGGCTTGGCGGGTGGTGTGGGGCCACCCGCGGACGGCGGCAGCGGGACGATGCGGTTCGGGGTTCTCGGAATCGTGTTTCCCGCGATGGCAGTCTTGAGCTGTCCCCATTCGTCGCCGGTGAAGAAGTTGTACTCGTTGACTCCGGGGACGTACCCCCACTCCGTCTGGTGTTCGAAATTACGGAAGAACTTTCCCTGCCACGTGTTTTGCGCGTAGAGCGACGCATCGGCGCGCGGCCAATGCTGACCAAACGTGAACTCGGAGTCACCAACGCCGCCGAGGATCGGCACCTTCAGTGCCATCGGGCGCTGGTTGATGCTGAATGCCGCCAGATCCCAGCCGACCTGCCCATGCTTGGGATGGTCGAAACGGATCCCGAGGGAATCGACGAGCTGGTAGAAGCTCGCCCATGCGGCGCTCGACGCCGGCGTCAGCGAGAAGCGCTGGAACGCCGCCTGCATGTGGTTCTCGAGCTCCCAATGATCGTCGATCCCGTAGCCGATGTCGCCGAGCAGCCAGGCCGCCGATCCGCCATAGATCTGCGGTTGCAGGAGCGAGGCGATCACGCTGACGATGCGCCCCCACGACGTTCCCCAACACGCCGAGGGGCCGAGAGGCGGTAGCGGCGGAAAGTAGACCGCGGGTACCTGCGGTGAGGCGGGATCGTTGTCGAGGAGCTTCGGCGGCTGCGCAGCAAACGTGTGTCGGACGTACCACTCCACCTCTTGCATCCGCTGCAGCGCCGGCCAGACCGCTTCGGAGTAGCGCTCCCAGACGAAGACCACGAGGTCGCCGGCCTCCAGCGCCTGCTCCTGGGGCCCGAGCAGCGGGCTCGCGGCGGTCCCGGGCCAACCTCCCTCCGCGACTCCAAAATCGGAGGCGAGCGGTTTGCTCGGGTCTTGGGAGTACTCGCGTCGCCGGCCGCTGAAGCAGTGCTGCGGCGGCGGTGGAGGCGTTGGCGGCGGTAGATCACGCCAGAGGTTTCGGTTGAGACCAAATGCCGAGGTGTGCGCCGGATAGTGGTAGAGCATGATGTGTGGCGGAGCGTCGGTCGCGAGGTCGAGCGCATCCAGCAACGGGTCGTAGGCGGCGCAAACCATCACCGCCGCGCCGTTCATGATGTAGGGCCAATACATCACCTGCCGCCGTGCGCCAATCGCCGTTCCCCGTGTCGCGTCCCACCACGCCTCCGCATGGAACGGGAACGGCTTCGAGCACAGGAAGAGGTCGGGATCGATCTCGATATCGCCCGGTACGACGCCGAGGTCGACGTTCAAGGCAGGGCGGAAGATCCCACCCGGCAGATTGCAGGCACCTTTGACGATCGTGTCGAGCCGGTCGAGGTCGATGCAGCCGTCGTACATCGCCTCCGTGAAGTCCAGGTAGCTGAACGCGCCGGGAACCCCCGGCGTGAACCGGCGGGCGTAGTAGTGCCCGTCAACCGGATCCGTCTCGCCGTAGCGATCCCAGTGGACGTTGCCCCGGTGTCGAACGCGAACTCGCCTAGGAGCGGGCTGCGCGTGTCGTCGTGGCCGTCATTGACGTAGTAAGTATGCACAGGGGGGGTGATTGGGCGGGCAACTCGTGCAACGCGCACGCCCACGCCGCGGCAACCAGTCCGCTCGAAATGATCCTCACATAGTCGCTGCTTCGCATCGTGAGGTCCCCCCTTCGAATGATCCAGTCGAATGAGCACCGATCGAAACCGGCGTCGAGACGCACCGCACCTCTCTCGTCGTGCAGTCGAGCGGGCAGCCCGGCACCGGACAAGCGAGTGGTTGGTCTAGCAGCGCGCCCGGACTCGTCAAGGGGTCGATGGCGGACTCCGAGCCACGGATCACTCTCGCGCCGCGCCGCTCACGCCGTGATCGGCGACCACGCCCGGCGCGCCGGGACCTGCACGATGCGGTCTTCCTCGGCGATCCAGGCCGAGAGCTGCTTGCCATAGACACAGCCGCTGTCGAGGCCGCGGAGCTTGCCGCTCACCACGAGGCCGCGCCGCGCCCAATGGCCGAAGACGACGGTGCGCGAGCCGCGGTAGTGGCTGTCCCACGGTGCGAACGGCGCGGCCGGCGGTGGCCAATCGTCGTCCGGCTCGCGACCCGCGGCGTCGCAGTAGCGAACCGATGTGGCAAAGGCGAGATCGGGGAGCGTCGGCAGCGGCACGTCGCGCGCCAAGGCATCGGCGAAGCTCACCTGCAGCTCGCGCGCCTTGCCTTCGAGATCGCTCCAGCACGGGTGCAACCCGGCGTGCACCATCACGACGTCGGGCTCGACGTGGAGGAATGGCCGCGCGGCGAGCCATGCGTGCAACGCGGCGCGATCGGGTGCGTCGAGGAGCGAGCCGAGCGTGTCGCGCCTCCCCACCTTGCGGCGGCCCGCCACCACCTCGAACCAGTGCAGCTCATGGTTGCCGAGCACCATCGTCGCGCCGAGCTTCATCAGCAACCGCACGCAGCCGGCGGAGTCGGGGCCGCGATTGATCGCGTCACCGACCGAGAGGAGGCGATCACTCGCGGGATCGAACTTGACGTGCTCGAGCAGCAGCTCGAGCTCCTCGCGACAGCCTTGCAGATCTCCGATGAAGATGCGGCGCATGGGCGCGGGTCATAACAGACCGGATCACATCGCCGCTCCGGCGAGCCCCTGCAGCAGCCACTCGTACGCCGGCTGTGCGACCACGCCAGAAGGCACGACCGGCGGCAAACCGTCGCGCGTTGCGGTCAGGAGCCGCTTCTCCGCATCGGGGTAGTCGTGGCCCGCTTCGTCGAGCGCACGCAGCTCGCGCCCACGCACGTCATCGCCGGTCGCGTCCGCACACACCTGGATCAACACCGGCGCGCTTCCGGGGTGACGGGCGAGGAAGTCCACCTCGTGGCCGGCCGCCGTCCGCACATAGGTCACTGCGTAGCGCCGCCGCTCCAGCTCGAGGAGCACCACGGTCTCGAGCGCGTGCCCTAGGTTCGCGCGCCCGGCGCGGTCGAAGACCGGGATGAGCCCAGGATCGATGGGATAGACCTTGCGCGGGTTCACCATCCGCCGGCGCTCCGAAGCCGCGTCCACCCACACCGTGCGCACCAGGAAGCAATCTTCGAGATGCGCCAGTAGCTGGTGCACCGTGTCCTTGGAGATGCTGAAGCCCTGGGATTTCAACGCCGCGTAGAACTTCTCCACACTGAAGAGCCCCGCCGCATTGCCGAGCAGCTGTCGCACCAGCCAGCGCAGGCCGGCGACGTTGCTCACCGCGTGGCGCTCGACGACATCGCGCAACATTGTGACATCGACGTAGTCGCCGAGCAACCGATGACGGTCCGCCACATCGAGTGGCTGCGCCTCGGGGAAGCCACCGATGGTGAGGTACTCGAGGAACGCGCGCTCCAATGCGGAACGCGCCGCGGCGGGCAGGAACTCCACTCGCTCGGGGAGCGCGTGCCCGTGATGGCGCAGGTACTCCTCGAAGCTGAACGGATGGATGACGACTTCCCACGCGCGACCGCGCATCGCCGTGGCAATCTCGCGGCTCAGCAGCGCCGCGGACGAGCCGCTGAGGAAGAGCTCCACCTTCTCGGAATCGAGCACCCGGCGCACGAAGCGCTCCCAGCCCGGCACAACCTGGATCTCGTCGAGACACCAGGTCACCGTCTCGGTCCCGCGCAGCGCCGGGAAGCGCCGGTAGTACTCCTCGAGCAGGAGGTTCAGCTCCTTCGCCGCGAGCCCGGCGAGCTGCTCGTCCTCGAAGTTGACGTAGGGGAGGCGCTCGCGCGCGACGCCACGCTCGAGGCGCTCTCGACGCAGTTGGTGTAGGTACGTGGTCTTGCCCGCACGGCGCATCCCGATCACCGCGGTTGCCTTGCCGGCGAGGCTCACTGCACCGTGGATGTGACGCGCGGTCGCCGAGACAAGCGGGCTCGCGAGCGAGTCGTCGAGCTTCTCAGAGAAGCGGGTTCGAAAGGCCTGGCTTGGGGTGTCCGTCATGGCACATGGGATATTCACCTTATTTGAGGGAGATTATCAAGTAATTTTCGCCTTCCAAGAATGATAAATCGCCCGCACCGGAGGAGAAACCGAGCGGGCCGAAGGAGAAATGAAGCGGAGGCGCGCCCCTCACTTCGCCGGTTTGCCGCGGTTCTCCTCCAGCCAGGCGATCCCCTTCTTCAGCCGCGCCATCGGGTCGTCGTTCCAGCCGTGGCCGCCCTGGTAGGTGACCAGCTCGACCTTGGCGCCTTCCTTGGTGAGCTTCTCTTTCGCGCGCTCCGCCTCCGCGAACTTGCACGTCGTGTCGTCGGGCGAGTGGTCGAGGAAGAAGGCGCGGCCCTTGGCACGCGAGAGTGTGAGATCGGACTCGTGGAAGACCGACATCGCGATGTAGGAGCCGGCGACGAGCGGCTTCTCCTGCAACGCGATCGGATAGGCGGCCGGCCCGCTCGAGGACCAGGCGAGCTGATAGGTGCGGCGCGGATCGATCTTGAGCTTCTGCACCTTGGCGATGTCGTCGAGCGTCGCCTGCATCTGCTCGAGCGTGGTGAACTGCATGCCGGGCTGATCACCGGGCTTCATCGGCCAGATCACGCTCGGCTCGGCGATCCACTTCGGGGCCACGAGCTGCGCAACCACGAAGTCGTCGGGGCAGCAGCTCTGCCAGAGGTTCTTCACGAAGCCGTGGAAGTCGGCGGTGCCCGGACCGCCCGGCATGACGATCAGCAGTCCGAAGCCCTCCTTGCGCGCCTTCTGGTCCGTTTTCGGGCCTATGAGCAGGTAGCGCTTCATCGCGTCGCCGCCCGCGTGCAGATCCTTGGCGGGGATGCCGTCGTCCTCGATCACCGGTTCCTCGGCGGGCGCGGCTTTCGGGTCGCCGCCCTTCTTCGGCGACTTTCCGGAGTCCTGCGCAGCGAGCGGCGCGCCGCTCGTCAAGATTCCCAGCGCAACCACGAGCATCGTCGCGAGTCGATCGAAGGTCATCGAAGTCTCTCCAGGTCACTGGCCATCCCACTCGAAACGCGGAATGTCGATCGCCTGCACTGCGGCGGGCAGGTGCTGCTTGTTCGTGTCCCACCAACTGCGCCAGAACGCGGCATCGTGGCGGATATTCCACGAAACACCGGTGAGCGGCTCCAAGCCATTCGCATCGAGCTGCAGCCGTTCATTTCGATCGGTCGTCGACTCGCTCGCACCGATGAGGTACGGGATCGCGCGGGCGTCGCCGAGATTGCCGAGCGCGTTGGCGATCGTGCCGTGCAGTTGCTGCGTCGGCGGTGAACGGCGCAGCAAGGCGATCAATGCATCGAAGGCGACCGGCTGCTTCGAGATGCCGAGCGCCGCGATCAACGCGTTCGCCTCGTGGAAGTCGAGCTCCCCCTGCCGCTCGAGCGGCGGCAACACGTGTGCGCGCAAGAACGCCTCGCTGAGCGGCTGGTTGTCGATCCGGCGCATCCCGATCGCGTGGAGCTCCGCGTCGTCGTTGTCGATCAGCCAGACGAGGTCGTCCTCGCCGAGCGGCCGCGCGAGCCGCCCAAGCACCTTCATCGCCACCCAACGATGGCTCACGTCGCCGCCGATCCAACTACGGAACAGCGCGGCGTCGGGCGCCAACACGGCGAGCCAGCCGATCGCCGCCTCGCGCAACGTCTGGTCCGCCTCCTCGACCCACTGCACCACGGTCTCGAGCAGACCGGCGTCGCGCAGCACCGCGGCCACATCGACCCCGCCCTCGCCGCCGATCTTCTTCACCAGTCCGCCGGAGTCGAGATCGAGCGCGCAGGCGTCCCCCGGCTTGATGTCGCGCAGCCGCGCCGCGAGCTCACGTGCATTGCCTTCGACGACGGCGCGAGTCGGCTGCTCGCCCCACTGCGCGTACCAGCGCGTGAAATCGGTGCCATTGGCGCTGAAGTCGCGGAACGCGTAGCCACGCAGGTACTCGAATGCCACACCTTGCACCGTGACGTCGGGATCGGTCGCCGCGAGGTGCAACACCGGCAGCACGATCGGATGCAGTCCCGGGAAGACGAAGCCCTTGAGAATCTGGCGGCGTTGCTCGGCCGACCGTATCTGCGGCCAGAGCTCCTTCATCAATGCCAGCGCTTCTGCCGGCGGAAGCCTCGCGATCTGGTAGCCGACGTCGACCGCGCGCCGCCAGTCATC